>JANORE010000225.1:0-3631 GCA_031415155.1 Akkermansiaceae bacterium
ATGTCATCTTGCCGCTCACGAGGCAGGATTTTCAGGGCGAATGCTAGATTCGACTTCGCCTTGCGGGTGATTTCCGAGGCGGTGGACACGGCATTTAACGAATGAATCCCCAATGCCCGGTCTTGATGGGCCACAGTGCAAACAACGCTGGCCCGACGAGGTTCGATTCTTTTACCGCGCCCCAATAGCGGGAATCGAGGGAGTTATTGGTATTATCTCCCAAGGCTGCATACTCGCGCATTCCGGGGCCGGCTTTGTCTTTCAGAAAAAGAGTATCCTCTTTTCTCGCAATAAATTGCGGCATCTTTTTCCCGTTATGCGCCTGCTCTCTCGAATCCGCTAAACTATAACCACCCGGATTGATGTTATACGCTCCTTGTCCTTGAATCACTCGTTGGATCCCGGCTTCTTGAGCAATTTTCCCATCAATCAGAAGATTGGGGGATTGGACGGAAAGCGTATCACCGGGCACGCCGCAAAGTCGTTTGATATAATGCGAGCCAGCACCTTGTGGGCCACTTCGTTTTTGAATTCCATCGATGCCAATCGTATCGAAAACAAAAACCTCGCCACGCTTGGGGTTGCGGAAGTGATAGGAAAATTTATCGACGAGAACCAAGTCACCCGTGTCGATGAAGCCCTCAAACAAGACCATTCCTTTTCGAATAAGACCTTGATTGGCAATAGCTTCGTACACGGTTTTTTCAAGCCCGATGGTATTACACGCGCTTGCTGGCCCAGGCAGACGAAGGGGCTTGGAGTCGGTAAAGCGGAGCTCGGATCGACTGAAGAAATGCATGTATTGAATATCCCTCACATCCGGCACGAGTCTGCTACTATTCGGATTCGTCCCATAAGCAATATGGCGGTCTTTATCATTTACTACGGATACATAACTTCTCCCGCGCAGGACCATTTCTGCCATTCTTTCGGGAAAACTCGGCCATTTGCCTTTGATTAGCGGAGTGCCGACGATGCCATTGAGTGTCGGCTGCATGGAGCCCGTGGGAATGCGGAACGGCTGTAAGTAGTAGGCGCGAAGCCCGAGTGCGATGACGATGGCAACGAACATCACTTCCACATTTTCCTCGAACCAGCCGAGCGGTTTCTCGTAAGGCAGAGCTTTTTCACAAACGGCCCGAATTTGTTTCGACGCTTCTGCGACCTTGGCGCGATCCTTGGATTTCACGGCAGCGACCAAATCGGTGCGGCGGGATTCGATTTCAGCGAGGCGATCAGGCTTCAGCAGGTCGCGTTTATAATCGACGAATTTCTTAGCTCCTTTGAGGAGTTCTTGAGCTTCCTTTTTCCACTTCGGCGCGAACATGCTGCATCTTCACGAGCGATGGAGCCGACTGCAAGCGCGGAGAATGATCTCAAGCCGAGAAGTCTAAAGCTTTTTCAGCTCTTCAAGATCGATCCGGTCTTTGGCACGACCTGTGGCAGCTTTATTGAGCATGAGGTCCTGTTTGCTGATGAAGTTGACCTTTGCTTGGCTGATCGTCGCTTCCACTTTTTTCTCAAAGCACTCGTCAAATGTGACTCCATCAATGCCCGTGAGAACTTGGATTTTACGAGGTTCTCGACCGATCTCGATCACGAAATTTTCTTCAAGAAAGTCGCTCAAGCTGAGTCCTATTTCTCCAAAACCGAATTTCCCAAAAACTCTCAGAATTTTCTCTGCATTTTCCTCACTGATCCTGACGAAAAAATCAATGTCTCCCGTGTATCTTGGAAACCCATGCAGACCCACCGCATATCCTCCAACCACCAAATATTCAACGCCCTCCGTTTCGAGTAATCTTATAAATTCGAGAAAATCCTGATTCAGTGGGTCCATCTTTTTGGTGAGTTTGGCAGATTACGACCATCGCGTTGAGGCGTTCTGAGTACGAACGGTTTTTCCAAGGACTCTCCCGGTCGCGGAACTCTTTGAGCGATCTCTTGGTAACGATTTTCTCCATGGTGGCATTTCAATTTCTCACTGAAAAATCACATCTTTCCCTCTCACTCGCCAGCTTCAAATTTCCAGCTCCTGAGAGTCTCTGAGGCGTTCGGTTTTTTTCCGCTCGCGGGCTTCTCTGAAGAAGCACTGGATCAGGTAGAGGCATTCCTCGCCGAGGACGCCGGATGTCACCTCGCAGCGGTGATTCAGCGGCGGATTGGCTTCGAGTAGATTGATCCATCCGCCTGCGGCACCCGCCTTGGGATCTGGGCAGCCGAAAACGACCCGCTCTGGGCGGCAATGGACGATGGCCCCGGCACACATCGGACAGGGTTCCTTGGTCACATACAGCGTGCATTTTTCTAATCGCCAATCGCCCAGCGATTCTTGGGCTGCCGTGAGCGCCAGCATTTCTGCGTGGGCGGTCGCGTCCTTGAGCGTTTCCACCTGATTCCATGCCCGAGAAATAATCCGGCCTTCCTTCACGACGACGGCGCCGATTGGAACTTCCTCCGCAGCATACGCCTTGCGGGCTTCGCGCAGGGCTTGGCCCATGAAATAAACGTCGCTGTGTAAGTCGATGATTGGCTCTTCATTTTCCACGACAGACGGTTAGCGGATACCGAGAAATGATGCACGCAGTTTTCCTTTTTTCGGGGAAATCGAGTTTCATCATATCCGGCACAAGATTTTTGACATGTGCGCTCTGTTGTGCGATCAATCGCACATGGCAACTAACATCCAACTGGATGAGGAATTGATTTCAGAAGCTCAGAAACTCGGGAAGCATCCTTCAAAGCGAGCTACCGTAGAAGATGCTCTGCGCGAGTATGTTCAGCGCAGAAAACAATTGGAAATCGTTCAGCTTTTTGGGCAGATCGAATACGAAGACGACTACGATTACAAGTCCGCCAGATTTCGTAAATGAGAGTGGTTGTCGATACCTCAGTGTGGTCGCTGGCATTCCGCAGAAAAAGCGTTGTGCCATCCGAACACATCAAGTTGCTCAAGGATCTTATCCAAGACGGCAGGGTGATTCTGCTCGGAGTGGTGCGTCAGGAACTTTTATCCGGCATCCGTCATCAAGAACAATTTGAAAGCTTACGCAGCCAGTTACGAGCATTCCCGGATTCACGATTCGAAGTTGAGGATCATGAGATGGCCGCCGCGCATTTCAATACCTGCGTGGCAAATGGGATCCAAGGTAGCATGATCGACTATTTGATCTGCGCCTACGCCTCACGCCGAAATTTTCAAATCCTAACGACCAACCCGGATTTTCAGCACTTTTCCCTACACATTCCAGTTTCTCTCCTGACTCCCTGAGCAAACCCAGCGGGACGGGACGCCACGCTGGATCTGGAGGAAATAGGACGACTCTGGAAAATTTTACATCAATTGTGCTCCTGCTTCGGCGAGTTCGGAGCGTTCACCGCGATTTAATGCGACGTGGGCGACGAATGGCTGACCTTTGAGGCGATTCCGGGTGTAGACGAGGCCATTACTGCGGCTGTCCACGTAGGGATTATCGATCTGTGCCGGATCACCGACGAGGACGAGCTTGGAGTCGCGAGACATCCGCGTGACGATTGTTTTCGCTTCCTGCGGAGTGAGTTGCTGCGCCTCATCGAGGATGAAAAATCGATTTGGAATAGAGCGGCCACGAATGTAGCAAAGCGCCTCAAT
>JANORE010000226.1:0-2794 GCA_031415155.1 Akkermansiaceae bacterium
AAGGTGCGCTCGATGAACATGGGCACGGTCCAAGTGGCGGAGGCACCGAGGACGGTAGAGCGGATGAAATCACGGCGAGTTTTCATAGGAGTGAAATTTAAACGAGTTGATAGTAGGGAGTGCTCAGGATGAGGTGGCAGAGTTCGGCCGTTTCTCGATTCGTGAAAATCGCACCTTTTTTCGAGGTGGCGTATTCCACGAATGAGTTGCGGGCCTTCTCAGGCAGCGGGCCTTGGAAGAAACGGAAGATGAGTGAATCGACAAGATCGGCGGGCGTTTCCCGCAGGGGACGAGGAGCGATTTTCTCATAGTCCGGGCCTTCCCAGCCACGGCCTATGTTCTTGCCCGCATTACCCATTTTAGGGATTTTCACTTTCCCGTCAGGGATGATCTGGGCGCTTTCCGCAGAACCCTTGGTGATGAATCCGGCGAGATTATAGCGAGTGAGAAGCGTGTTGGTATTGATCCAGCCTTGCCCCCAATCCCAGCCTGCGACATTCGGCGGCATGAACAATACCTGGCCTAATTGAAGCTGTCCCACGACTGGAAATCCCACCGGAGGATCAATGATTTCGAGATGCTTGAGCAAGGCGATCAGATATTGAACTGGGCACTTGATTTGTGAACGGATGGCCGCTTCCGAATAGAATTCCCGAGAGAGAAAAATTTCACGAAGTAGCGGCGCGACTTGGAAATCCGACTTCTGAAAACTGGCGGTGAGATCCGTGAGTGTGGCGTCCGATGGCTTCTCAGCCACGAAGAATTCCCAGAGTTTTGCTGACATGAAACGCGCGGATTCCTTTTTCTCGAAGATGAGGTTGATGACGTCGCTGCCCGTGAACTTCCCCGTTTTCCCGAAGATCGTTTTAGGACTGGAATCCCAGTGGCGTTGATGGTGAGTCACGCTGGCTTTCACGGGATTGATATCGTATCCAGTGAATGCGCGAGCCGCCTCATTGACATCTTTCTCGGTGTAGTTTCCCTCCCCGAGGGTGAAAAGTTCCATGACCTCGCGGGCGAAATTTTCATTCGGCATTCCCTTCCGCGAGTTCTGTGCATCGAGGTAAAACAGCATCGCGGGATCCAGTAAGATCGCTTGCGTCAGATCCTTGAAGCTGCCTAGTGCATATTGCCGAAATAAATCGTTCTGGCGGATTAGAAATGCGGGTCGATCGACCTTCTGGATCGAGGTGGCAAAATGATCATGCCAGAAGAGCGTCATTTTTTCACGGAGCGGTGCTTGCGTTTTGAGCATCCGCCGGAACCACCAAGCTTGGGCCTCGAGCGCGTGTTCCCGATTTGATTTTTGTAATTTCTGCCTGGCTTCTTGTTTGATTTTTTCCGCCGCTTCAGCAGAAAGTTCTTTCTCCGCTTTCTTGAATGCTTTGCGAGATTCTTGGCGGTCACGCATCTCCGCGACGATCGCTTCATCGGTGCTCCACGCTGGCATGGGAAATTGATCGAGTGGCTCCGTCGGCGAGATCAGCAGATCCACAGCTTGGGTCCGCCCCAGTGCGTGGAAGGTTTTAATTTCAGAAGGGCTACCCCCGAAACCCGCACGATTCAGAAGATGGGCGGCTTCAAAAATAGTCCATGAGTTGTCGGCTTGCAGGAGCATGAAACGGAAACACGCCAGCAAACCAGAAGTTGCAAAAAATCATCGCACTCTTGAAAAGAGTTCAGCATCCGCCGCAAGCCGCCCATGGGAATCTTGAACGAGCTTTTTCCATACGCCCGCGCTTCCTATTTTGTGGGAAACGTTAGGGCTGGATTGCCTCAACGGGGCATTCCATTGAGCGACAGCATCATTTCCACAAATATTCATGCGCGGCAGTATAGAAACGAATCCATCCTTTCATTCACTCTCTCTCTGAGGTTGCTCAAACATTGGCAGATGTCCTGCGCGTTCAATGATCCATAAATCATCTGGCTTGAGCCACTCCGCGACTACCTCGGCCCAATTCATATGCAACGTCCGATTTTGCTTTCCCCAACCTAGTAATACGGGCGGAAGCGAGGAAGGTTTTTGTCGAGAGCCACTGAATACATCAAAGCTATTTAATCCCATCACTAACCAATAGATGGATGGCCATCGTCTAGCATCCATCTGCTGCTGTTGAATCCATTGGCTCTGCATGGGGTGCCATGGAGGTTCTTCACCGGCGTAGACCCAACGTCTGCACAAGTGCTGCAAGCTAGGATTACCCGTGATATCGATCACACGTCGATGCAGCATCTGACCCATCACCGTTCTAGGACGTAGAGCAGCCACAAATCTTAACCATGGATTTAGCATCGGCATACCACCACAAACGTTGAACAATAATAGTGCCGCGACTTTTTCTGGATGACGTAAAGCCAGTTCAAGTCCGATTGATGCACCGATGCAATTTCCGATCACGATGGGTTTTGAGCAATTCAAAGTTTCGAGTAATTCTAACACGCCATTTAAATAGACCTCGAGAGTTAGCGGTTCGGTGGATCGATAAGAGAGTCCAGATCCAGGTAGATCGGGAGCGATGACACGGTATTTGGAAGAGAAATATTGAATCTGATACGCCCAGTTCCAGAGCGAGCCACCTCCATTGTGCAAAAATATCATCGGCTTACCTGAACCCACATCAAGCACGTTCCAAGTCCGCCCTTGTATCGTAAATCGCGATTGATGCTTTTCGGAAAAAATTTCGGATGAGATCACTTATATGGTTCTAAATATTAAGAAATTACTTTTGAGATAAAATTCATGGAGACGACCTGCGTTTTAACTTCACTGACCTGACGTTTTCTCATTCAT
>JANORE010000227.1:0-10410 GCA_031415155.1 Akkermansiaceae bacterium
CAAGATGAAAAACAAGCTGCTAGAGAAGGCTTCAGATGGTAGCTTCAAGCTGATTTTCGAACTCGAGAAATCGACGGATCTCAAGACATTTACGCGGATTCCTATCACGGTTGGTTCCTCTTTCCTCAATATCGGCGGCCAGTTAGAATTCACCTTCAGCCCGACCGACAACGCGGCATTTTACCGAGTGCGAGGAGAGTGAACCAACCAGATGAAACCTTCAGATCATCTCACTCTGCGATGATCTGAGAAAAATCTATAAGTGTTTGAAATCAAGCGTTAAATGCCGCAGGTCACGCGCATCGTGCGGCGCGGCGAGCGTTTCGGTTTCTTTTAAAACGGCTTAACCAATCCAAGCCATGCGGCGAAGATTGCCGAGACGATGCAGAGGATCAACACGACGAAACTTGGTAAGATTTGGCGTTTGGATAGAGCGGGGGCCGCACCGATGAAGAGCCAGATGACAAGTTTCGCCATCCACCAGTATTGATCCATCGGTGGTTTTTTCAGCATGGCAAATCCAATTAAAAGAACAAAAACGAGCGAAATCCCATGAAGGATCGACGCACTTTTCTTATGGGAGCCGCCAAGCAATACCGCTCCAAGTGAGGAGAAAAGTGCGACGACACCACCGATGTGGAGAGTTTTGAGAATGATAGGATCCATAAAATGCTTGGGATGGGGAGCCTCTCCGAAACATCCCTGGAAGCAAAGGTGATTCGTCAGTTGCAGAGGGATTTAGGCGTGCTAATCTCTGGCCATGAAACGTCGTGCCGCTTGGATCATCGCTATTCTTTCTGGGATTGTATTACTAACTCCTGACCCTGTCCCGTTCATCGACGAGGGAATTGCGTTGATTGTTTTCGTGAAGTCGATGGCCTACTTGGGATACGATGTGCGGAAATGGATGCCGTTTTTCGGCAAGAAGAAAGGCTCGCCGCCACCCGATACTGGCCGTGCCGCAGAGAAGACGATCCATGTTTGACTATTTCCCAGTGCTGAAAGATCGATAGCTGTCTCACGTAGTGCAACGATATGTCCGATTCTGACCTTGTTATTCCCCGATCCAGAAAACCTTGGTTTCTTACTTTTATAGGATTTCTCGCAGCCGGGGGATTGATTGCTTTGCCTTTCCTCGTCGGGCCAGCGGGGAAGCATGAAATGCCAGACTTGGTTCGATTTTTCGGCCATTTCCACCCAGTTTTACTGCACTTGCCGATTGGTGTTTTCGTGTTGATTACGCTTCAAGAGTTGGGTGCGATTTTTAGCAAACCCAAGGCAGAACCAAGCAGCACCTCCTTGTTCCCTCTGTTTTTCGGGGTCGCGAGTGCGATCTTGGCGGTGCTGGCAGGCTTCTCATTGTATCACGGGCACAGCGACGAATACGGGACGAGTTTAGTGGCGGAGCGCCATCTCTGGGGTGGTCTGATATTCGCCGTCGCAGCGGTGGTGACTTTTGTTTTAAAGGCTTGGTCGATCTCACAAGGTGTGAACGCTGCATTTCACCGGACACTTCTTTTCGGGAGTGTCGGGATGATGGGATTCACCAGCCATGACGGAGCTTCAATGACTCATGGCGCAGATTATCTCACCATTTACGCCCCAGAACCCATTCGTAAATTCATGGGACTGTCGGAGAAAAAGAAAGAAGATGCCCAGAAAACTTCGGATGAACCTGTGAAAGCTCCCGACCCGCAATCCGTTTACGCGGATCTCGTCGCTCCGATCTTCGAGCGCCGTTGTGTGCAGTGCCACAAGGAAAGTAAATCGAAGGGGAAATTCCGCATGGATACTTATGAGTTACTCGTGAAGGGCGGCAAAGAAGGCGTAGGTCTTGTTGCCGGAAAATCAGAGGAAAGTAGTGTCGTCATCCGCATGGAACTGCCCAAAGATGACGAAGAGCACATGCCACCAGAAGGCAAATCCCCCGTCGAAGATCACGAACTTGCCGTCATCAAATGGTGGATCGATCATGGTGCAGATTCCAAGAAGACCATTGCTGATTTCGTCATTCCAGAACCCATCAAGGCAGCGATTTCTAAGCTAGCTCCTGCTGCTGCGGCGACGGGCGCAAGTGAGGCTTCTCACGAAAAGAAAAATACGACTTCTCAAGCCGAACCGAAACTTCCAGATGAGAAGTTAAAATCTGCGGTCACTTCCCTTTCCGTGGATTTTCCAGGAGCTCTCAGTTTTGAATCTCAGCAATCAGAATTCGTGAGCTTCACCGCAGTTTCGATCCGGGCGAATTTCGACGACGCTGCGTTCAAGAAGCTCGCCCCAGTTTTCTCACAACTCGTTACGGTGGATCTCTCTGCGACGAAGGTCACGGATCAGTCGGTTTCTCAACTGGTAGTCGCGAAAAGTCTCCGCCTCATCCGTCTCGCGGAAACTGAAATCACAGACGCTACGATTGATACCTTACTCAAGCTGCCTGAATTGGAATCCATCAATCTTTATGGCACGAAAGTCACCGACGCAGGCATCAGTAAGCTCTCAACCATGCCCAAGCTGAAGCGTCTGTATCTCTGGAAAACCATGGTCACTCCAGATGCGGTCAAGGTGCTTAAGGAAAAACTTCCTTCCTGTGAAATCATCACGGGAATCAGCTCCTGAGGAAGCGTCTCAGCCTTCTTTTGGCTGTTGCTGGGAAATGCAGTGCAGTGTGCCGCCCTCTTCCACCAGATCAAGGCAATCCAAGCCGAGGATTTCTCGATCCGGAAAAAGTTCGCGAATCATGCCGAGCGCCCGATCATCATTCTTCTTCTGACGAAATGTAGGAACCAGCACTCCGCCATTGACGATCAGGAAATTCACATAGGATGCCGGTAAAACGGGAAGCCGCCAGCCGGGAACTTCGCAAGCCTCAGGCAATGGAATTTCGATGATTTCGAAAGCTCGGTTATTCGGGGCGAGAAATGATTTCAAGCGCCCCAGATTTTTTTCGAGGATTTGTCCGTTAGTCGATCTGGAGTCGTGATCGACGCAGGCGATGATCGTTTGTGGATCGACGAATCTCGCGAGATCATCAATGTGGCCGTCGGTGTCATCCCCCTCGATACCCTGCTTTAACCAAAGAATTTCGGAAACGCCCAGGCCATCGCGAAGAAGTTGCTCTGTCTCCTCGCGGCAGAGATGAGGATTTCTGTTGGGATTGAGTAGGACCGCCTCGGTGGTTAAAAGCTGGCCTGCACCGTTGATTTCGATGGCTCCACCTTCGAGAATCATTCCGCCTTTGAAGGATCGTTTTCCCAGCGAAGTCGCGATCCGTTTCGGGATGGCATCGTCTTGATCCCAGGGTGGAAATTTCCCTCCCCATGCGTTGAAATCCCAGTCCGTGATCGCGACTTCGCCGGTGTCTACATGCTTCACGAAGATCGGCCCGTGGTCTCGGCACCAGACGTCGTTGTGGGGGTGATCAAAAAGCTCGACGCGCTCTGGGACAGCCTTCGCCTGATTGCAAGCGGCAAGGATCGCGGCATGATCCGCTGCTGGAGCGTTGATCCGGACAGGCTCGAAGCGAGAGATAGCCGCCGCGATTTCAGCGAATTTCGCCCAGATCATTTCACGCTTTTGCCCCCCCCAATGCCGAGGATCCTCCACCGGCCAAGATAGCCATACGGCTTCTTGGGGTGACCATTCGGGCGGCATCGAGAATCCAGCAGCGGCAGCAGTCATGTGGGATAGATGAACAACACGCGCCAGATAGATCCAGCTTTTCTAACTTGGTTTTGCAGAAGCGTCACAACGAGAAGCGGATCATCATGATGGATGATGCCGCCTAGCAGACATCTCGCAAACGGTCGGTTTAGCGAACGGGTTCGAAATCGCCTGAGGAGGTGGTTTTCGGGGTACTGGCCTTCTGGCTATTGAGCTTTCTGTAGTATTCAGCGCGGTCTTGCTCGCGCTTTGCTTTTGCCTCAGCCTCAGCGGCCCGTTGACGCGAGTAGTAAGCATCACTGTTCGCGTAGTTTGCTTCACTTTCCTTACGGATGTAAGCATTCTCGCTAACACAGCTTGTCGAAATGGCGGCGACCGTGGTCGCGGCTACTAAAACTAGCACTTTTGAAAAGACAGTTGAATGTTTCATAGACAACAAGATGACTAATAAAGTGGAGGTCGGTATGTCAAACACACTTCTTGTCAAATCCACCGAATCACTCTGAAATCGGGATCTTTCTATGACTCAAGCAACACTCCCCGCAATCCCCAATCTGATCCTGCTCGGCGAAATCACAGCAGACCGTTTTGGAGCAATCTACCAAGGAGTGACTACCGCAGAGCAAAAGTCAGTTCGTGTGCATGTCATGGATCGTCATTTATTAAAAGACGGATCAAAGGATGCTTTCGAGAAGTCACTGAGGCAAATCACTCACCGTTCAGCTCCATGGATGTTGGACATTATTTCCTTCGATTTCGAAGCTCAGGCCCCCTACATCGTCACGGAAAATCGCAATGTGCCCACTTTACTCGACGAGTTAAGAAATTGCGGGGGCTATGACGCCAAGGAGGCTGCTGAGATTTTATTCCAGATTTACGCGGCCCATATCGTCTGTTGGAACCTTGCTGGCCTCGAAGAATCGAAGTCGATTGCTGGGCTGACGCAACTTTTCCACACCCGAGATGCAGCGCATGGTCGAGTCGCGGTGGATCCTGTCGCCTTGATCGTTCGCGGAATCGCGGCGGGAGGGAGATTGAGTCTCGCAGAAGGGTTTTGCTACTTATTTTGCCAATTGCTCGGCCACCATTTTCAGGAATTTCGGGGGCGTTATCGTTTCGCGCCGATTCCATCGCTATCAGCAGAAACGAACGAATTTCTCAGACTCGTTTTCCAAGCTCCGCCTGAGCAATTTCCGGATCTCGGGAAAATCATCGAAACTCTCACGGGTCAATCAGCGGTGGATTTGCCGGCGTCTCCTGCACCCAAAGTCATCGCTCCGCTGGTGCATTTGGACGCGAAATGGCCAGCAGCCACGAAACGACTGACTCTCATCATGCCGGAGGCAAATCGGTATTTACGTATCGCGGTCCGTGACGAAGTCAGTCTCGGGCGGTCTTCCAGTGACTCGGATATGGTGACTCAATTTTCCCCGCGATCTGCCATGAATGATTCGCGGACGTTTCGGATTTCACGGCGGCACGGAGTCATTCGTAAAACCGCAGATCAGATCCTATTTCTGGAACCCGATGCGTCGAATCAGAGTCGCGTCGATGGCATGGCGGTTGGTGAAAATGGAATCGCCCTGCGACATGAGTCGAAGATCAGTCTGGCCTCGGAATTCAACTGCCAGGTTCTCCTTTTCCAGCATGAAAGCAAGGAGTTAGGCGCCTTGACGGTGGAGGCTCTGGAGAAGGAGTCGCTCGCTTTTTCACTGCTCTGGTTATTTTCTGAAATCTCCTTCCGCGTGAGTCCAGATGGAGCGATCCACTGGTGTCAATCCGGCGCGGTAGATGCGAGCGGCAAGTTCATGTTCGTCGATGGCGTCGTGCGGGTGGCGGCGTTTGTTGACTCATGGATGATGGTCAATCAAGTGCCCGTCCCCGCGAATCACACGATGCCGCTACCCTCGGAAGGGAAGTTGCAACTTGGGGATAAAATCTGGCAAATCGCAGAGGATTAATCACGAGTGACTCGCAAAAATCCATCGGAGAGGATCTTCGCCCGAATGCCGCCACGGAAATTTGCTTTGAGAAACTCTTCGGTTCCTGGAGCGACGACTTCATCCATCCAGTAGCACGGTTTACATTCTTCAATGGCCTCGAAGTGGATGCCTTGAAACTGGAAACGCCTGCCGATCCATTCGCTAAGATCGACTCCGCGGACGATGAGATTTCTGCGGAAAGTCGAGCTTGAGAGCTCCGCCACAGAAAAATGGTCGCGGACGGCTTGCACCGTCGCCGCATCGAAGAAGGTCACTTGACCCTTGAAGTCAGGCTTGTAGCCGAAGTAGCGGTCACCGCGCAGGCCCATTCCCGCGACACATTCGATTTCCGAAACACCATGAATCCCGTGATCCAGACGACCCTTTTCGTGGCGACCTCGGAAGTCGTTTCCCTTTGAAATCCAGATTTCTAGCAAGTCAGCCTGCCACTCCGGAATCCCATCCTCGGCTTTGGTTTTTCCCGTCTCCGCAGACTTCTGATCTGGGCCGACCCACTCGGTGCGGCCGTCGGTATAAGTTTCCTTTTTCCAAATGGGGAGTTCGTATTTTAGCCGTTCCATGATCGCGCGTGCCGCATCGAATGCTGGACCGCGATGCGCGGAGGCGACGCCGACCCAGACCGCGGCTTCTCCGATTTCTAGCGGGCCGGTGCGGTGGACGGCTCGCGCGCCGAGGATGCCATGGCGGGCGGTTTCTTCTTCCAGAATGCGCTGGCCTGTCGAGATTGCGAGCGCGGGATACGCTTGGTATTCGAGATGGCTGACGGCGTGCCCCGCATTATGATTTCTCACCCGTCCATCAAATGTCACCACCGCTCCCGCCGCTGGATCATGGAGCTGGGCCGCTAACGATGAAATATCGATCGGTTCGCTCACGAGGGAAAATTGGATGGATGCAGGCATGATTTTAAAATTTCTAGCCGCCGGACATCGGAGGCAACAAGGCGATGAGATCATTTTCCTGGAGCGGATGATCCCACGAAACAAATTCATCATTCACCGCGACCCTGAAATTTTCCGAGGAAAGCCCGAGCCTGTGTCGTGCATCTAACTCGGCATAAAGCTCAGCGGCATTCGCCGAAATGGTCGCGATCCGTTCTTCCGCCAGACCTCGCCGCTCGGCAAGTAAGCCATAATAGTGGACAGTGACATTCATGGTGTGATGGCGAGTGCCCAATCCTCGGGCGAGTTCGCATTCTCCAAAGCCCGCGGAGTGAATGGCTCAAGAAGGCGGCAATCATGGCGGATCAGAATTTTCCTCGGACAGCGGAAATCATCGGCTTGTGCCTGCTTTAGAATCTTGAACGCGGCTTGCGAGTAGAGCGTGCAAAGCGGCTCGGGCAAGCCATCGAATTCACTGCGATACGCCAAGAAGGGTTCGTCTTTTTCCTGTGAGGCGATGAGATGAGAGAGCGTCGCTAGATCCAGTCTTGGTAAATCACAAGCCACCACGAGCCAGTCCGCATCGGGTTCCAAGTCCATCCCAGAAACGATTCCCGCAATCGGCCCGAGGCTTTCACCCGGCGGATCCCGAACAATTTCTAAATGAGGAACATCCGCGAAGCCCTCAGGGATTTCCTGATCCGCACGGAGGGAAATCACCACCACTTCGCAGCCGACTTCTCGCAGTAAATCATAGCAGCGCCGGACTAAAGTGCGGCCATCGGGATGGATCATGACTGCTTTATCGGAACCCATCCGAGAGCTGCGACCACCGGCCAAGACGAGTCCGTAAGGTGATTTTTTCATAGCGGATCGGCGTAAAAATCTCCGGACTTACCGCCGGTTTTTGAAATGAGCCGGAGATCGTGAATGCGAATCGCTTTATTCATCGCCTTACACATATCATACACGGTGAGTGCCGCGACACTCGCTCCCGTCATCGCTTCCATTTCCACGCCCGTTTTTCCGCCGGTGGAAACTTCGCAACGGATGGCGATGCCCGTTGCGCCGGGGACGATCTGAAATTCACAATTTTCCACGGGCAGGGGATGGCAAAACGGGATCAGTTCGCTGGTTTTTTTCACCGCCATGGTTCCGGCGATGATGGCCGTCTGGAACACCGGGCCTTTCGGGCCTTGGAGGTCGTTGTTTTGAAATCTCGCGATGATTTCTACGCCCAGTTCCATGCGGACTTCCGCTACAGCGGTGCGGCGACTGGCAGACTTCTCCGAGATGTCCACCATCGTCGGCTGACCACCACGAATATGGGTGAAATTTTCAATATCTGAATTCATAGCCATGGAGTGAAAGGAAATGTGGCGGAAAAGGCAACCCCATCGCCGCGTGGTGGCAGCGTCACGAATCCATCGCTCTTCAGCAAGCCAATGAAGTCACCGCTGTTCGCATTCGCAGCAGGCTCGGCTCGGCCATCGGCACGCAGCGTGACGGGTAGATGTCGGGTGAAATCGGGAAGCTGAGTCGTCCAGTCATCCATGACCACTCGGCGCTGTGCTGGACGTGGTAATCCCGCCGCGATTGCAAGCGCTGGCAGAACCAATGTATGCAGCCCAGTCACTGCGGAAACCGGATTTCCCGGTAAAGCGAGGATCACTTGTCCATCAGGGCCGAGCCAAAATCCTGCGGGTTTTCCCGGTCGTTGTGTCACGCCGTGGAAAATTTTTCGGCACCCGAGCTCGCCCAGCAACTGAGGTACGAAATCGCGTGTGCCCTTGGAAATCGCGCCTGTCAGAATCAACCAGTCATGCGTGGCCAAGAGCTTTACCAATGCGGGCCGGGCGCGAGAAAGCTCGTCATCGAGAACTCCAACGTGCTTGGGAAAATGGCCAGCACGCTTCAGTGCCGCTGCCAGCGAGTGTGCATTGGATTGGCGGATTTGGTGCGGCTCCGGCGTTTCATCCACCGCCACCAGTTCATCTCCGGTGGCAATCACGGCGATCTTCGGGACGGCTGAAACTTCCAGCCAAGCCGCACCGCAGGACGCTGCCACACCGATTTCGCGCGAGCCTAGTAAAGTGCCAGTTTCTAACAAAATCTGTCCTGCCTCGGCATCGCTGCCCGCTTGATGAATAAATCGTCCGGCGACGGGAGCCGCCGATGCGGAAAACTTGACGTTCTCAGAATCTTTTCCCGCGACTTCTTCAATGGGTAAAATGCAATCCGCGCCGAGCGGGCTGGGTGCGCCAGTCATGACTTCGACACAGGTTCCAACTTGTTCATCCAGAATCGCCTGAGGCTTTCCTGCAGGCGCGGATCCGGTGATTTGGAAACTCCGGCAACCCATTTCCCAATCGGAAAACCGCAGCGCGTAGCCATCCATCATCACTCGATCATACGCCGGAAATGCTCGATCCGCAGTGACGTTTCCCCGCAGAACTCGACCCGCCGCCTCTTCGATTCGGCATCGCTCCACCGGCAATAGTGGCACATGTTTCAAAAGTAGCTCCAGTGCCTCGTGAAATGAAAGCATCACTCACCTTCCACTGCCTGAGCACAGCTTGTCTTGCAATTTTTTCCTGAATCGTGATCTTCACCTCACCTCAACACATCATGAACTTCAGAAAATTACTCCTCATCGCCCTGGCTGCTTCCGCTGCCGGGCTATTTTCATCTTGCTCAGACATCTCATCGGGCGGTTCCGGACTCGCCGCTTACCACATCTATGATCGCCCGACGAAGCTCCCGTCGAACCCGAACAACGTCCGGGTAAAGGTATCTCTTAGTAAACAGCGGACCTATGTCATGGAAGGCTCGGAAGTCTTGCTTGCGATGCCTGTTTCCGTCGGCGCTCCCGGTAGCGTCACACCTTCCGGCAGCTTTAGGATTTTCAATAAAGTGGAGAAAAAACGGGCGAACACTCACGGTTACGCCTATCGCGGAAACGACGTGCGTAAGACGACCATTGGCAAGAAGCCGTCTGGCTACTCCTTCATCGGCACACCCATGCCATACTGGTGCGAATTTAAGCCGAACTATGGGTTTCACGCAGGCTGGGTGAAACATCATCCATGCAGCCACGGCTGTATCCGGATGCACGAGAACCTCGCGCCGAAGTTCTACAGACTCGTGAAAGTCGGCACGCCTGTGAGCATCGCCTATTCGCAGCCTGAGGACTCGACTTATGGTAACATTCCACTTCCTCCAGACTCGGGTCCATTACCTGATTATGGCGGATCCATGTATGTGGGTAACGGCTACTTTAAGCAGCACCGGACCCCCAAGTATTACTGATTCATTTCTATCGAAAGCGATCCATCTCATGCAAAGCCCCGTCATCTCACGGGGCTTTTTTTTATGGGAAAATCGAGGCTTCACGGTGGAATCCGCCTTGCCGCCCGCCGCCGTGGCTGCTTTCCTCCGCCCTCAACTCTTCAATTTATGGCTAACAAAGATGTCACCGATCCCGCCCGCATGGAAAAAATCGTCTCGCTGTGCAAACGCCGCGGCTTCATTTTCCAAGCCGGAGAACTCTACGGCGGGCTGAACGGCTGCTGGGACTACGGCCCGCTCGGAGTGGAGCTCAAGCGGAATTTAAAGGACTATTGGTGGCGGAAAACCGTGCAAGAGCGCGACGATGTCCTCGGCATGGACGGCGCGATCTTGACGATGGAGCAAGTGCTGGTTTCCTCGGGGCATGTGGGTGGATTTTCGGATCCGATGTGTGATTGCTTGCTATCTAAGGCCCGCCTCAGAGCCGATCAAGTCCCAGCCCAAGTCGGCACTGCAGTCTGGTTCAGAGCGGCGAATCATCCAGCCACGAACTGGATCGTAGAGCGGAAATTCGCGGTGCT
>JANORE010000228.1:0-2472 GCA_031415155.1 Akkermansiaceae bacterium
GTTTCTTTCTGCTCGGATGACGAGCTAGAATATCTGCGAGAAATTGAAAAAGTCATCAAAATGTCGGTTCCGCGATGGGATGACCATTCATGGCATCTCGAGGCTCTCGCAGATCGCCATCTCCGCATCAAAACGGGTGGCGGCAAAGCTCCATCTTCTCAAGGTGGACGCCGTCAAGGTGGTGGTGGAAACCGCAGCGGCACGGGTGGTGGTGGCCGCGACTACAGCAATGCCAGCCGGAGAAATGATCGCCGCCCAGCTTCCAGATAAGATCTGACCACGGATCAGGCATGTTTGGGATTTTACCAAACATGCCCATTTCCTGAGATGATCACCTCACTGGTTCGACTTATCAAACGCGGCGTCGAACGCCAAGTTACTCGTCGGGAAGTCGATGGAACGGACAAACGCCGCAGCTTCCTCACCGCCGTGGACTCGGTCCATGCGGATGTCTTCCCACTCGACGGAAAGCGGACCTCGGTAGCCGATGTCATTGAGGGCGACGATGATGTCCTCGAACTCGATATCGCCATGGCCAGGAGAGCGGAAGTCCCAGAACCGACGTGCGTCGCCGAAATTCGTGTGACCGCCGAAGACGCCGACTGAGCCGTCACCGTGATTCCACCAAGCGTCTTTGACGTGGACGTGATAAATGCGGGTGGCGAAGTCACGGATGAATTTTACGTAGTCCACGCCTTGATAGCCGAGGTGAGATGGATCGTAGTTGAAGCCGAAGCGTTTGTGATTTCCGACAGCGGCGAGAGCGCGTTGAGCGGAAGCGATGTCGAAGGCGATTTCCGTCGGGTGGACTTCGAGCGCGAAGTTCACGTTCACTTTTTCAAAAGCATCGAGGATCGGCAGCCAACGTTTGGCGAAGTCCTTGAAGCCTTTTTCGTAATACTCCTGCGAGGTCGGTGGAAAGGCGTAGATGGAATGCCAGATGGAGGAACCCGTGAAGCCATTGACCACGGCGGGAAACTCGTCCTTGCCATCACGGCCTGGTTTGGCATTAAAAAATGCGCGGGCGGCTTTTCCGGTAGCGATCATTTGCTTGGCAGCACGTTTGCGGACGCCCTCTGGATCCCCATCGCCCCAGACTTCGGGAGAAAGGATTGCCTTGTGGCGCTCGTCGATGAGATCGCAGACGGCTTGGCCGACGAGGTGATTCGAAATAGCGAAGCTGGTCAGGCCGTTATCGGCGAGAAGTTCCCATTTTTGCTTCACGTAGTTTTTGTTAGAAAGCGCGGCATCCACATCGAAGTGGTCGCCCCAGCAGGCAAGTTCTAGCCCTTCATAGCCCATTTCGTAGGCGAGTGGAGCGAGTGTTTCGAGTGGTAGATCGGCCCATTGGCCGGTGAAAAGAGTGACAGGACGGGACATGAGTTGAGTTGGTTTTAAAAGGTGTTAAAAAGATGACGGAAAGGCTCCTTGGGAATAAAGCAAAAACGATCAGAAATCTGGTCATTCTTAGAAATCTCGAATGAAAACGACGGGAAAAAATTGCGGATCGGCGGGGTGACGGTAAAGATCGAGCCGTGACGCTGATGGATGATATCCCGTGGTTTGCAAATGCGCCTTTGAGTGAGCGTTGGTTAGTCGGCGTTTCCGGTGGGGCAGACTCAGTGGCCTTGTTGCATTTGTTGGTGGCCAGAGGGTTCCAAGATCTCGTGGTGTGCCATCTGGATCATCGACTGCGCGGGCGAGCATCGACTGAAGATGCGAAATTTGTCCGGCGCTTGGCGGAAAAGCTGAAGCTGAAATGTGAAATCCAATGCGCCGATGTGACAGGCAGGATGGAAGCGAGCGGAGAATCGTTAGAAACAGCCGCCAGAAATGAGCGGCATTTATTTTTCAGTCGCTGCTCTCAGAAATATCGGTCGCGGAAAATTCTGTTAGCGCATCATGCCGATGATCAGGCAGAGACGGTTTTATGGAATTTACTACGGGGTTCGCATGGTTTCAAAGGGATGCGAATCGCGCAAGAAATGACGATGGAATCCGGCGTGGAATTAGAGCTGATTCGTCCGCTGTTAGGGATTCGCCGGGTCGAACTGACCGAGTGGTTGAAGTCGCAACATCATCGGTGGCGGGAAGATGCGAGCAATGCTCAACCGATTGCGGTGCGGAATCGCCTGCGGAACGAGGCATTGCCTTTGCTCGCGGAAATTTCTAACCGAGATGCGGTGGCCGCCTTGGTGCGTGGCGCGGCGGACAGGGAAGATCATGCTGCATTTGAAGAGTGGGCTTTAGAACAAGCGAAAGTGCTTGATCCACAAGGTCGCCTGCATCTACCGGTGCTCCGTAACTTACCCGTTACTTTACAACGAGCCGCCATGCGGAAATTTCTCCTAGATCACGATGTCCCGTCTCTAGATCGGGATTTGATCGAGCGTAGTCTCACTTTAATGGATGTGGAAAAGCCAGCGACGGTGAATCTTCCCGGTGGAGGGAAATTAAGACGCCAAGCCGGAC
>JANORE010000229.1:0-10510 GCA_031415155.1 Akkermansiaceae bacterium
AGCCGCTGGCCATCCCGGAAACCATGTGGCCGGTGTGGCAAAACGGAGTGCCGCAATCCATGCAGCGCGAGGCTTGAGCACGTTGCTTTTTCTCCTCGGGGTGAATCTTAAACTCGCGCCAGTTCTTGATGCGCTCAAGCGGTGCAGCCTCGGCATCCGTGATGCGTGGCACTTCCATGAATCCTGTTGGTTTTCCCATATGATTAGTTGTTTTATTTTAAATTAGTTTCTTAAGAGATGGCTCTTAACGCACCAAAGGTGCAGAATGCGATAGCCCAGGGCATCGCCCTGGGTAAGCCGTTAGAAAAAAAACAAGCCCTGAAGGGGCGTGATGCGGTGCCGTGTCATCGAAGAATTTCGCCCCTTCAGGGCTTAAAACCTTAGATGATCGGAGACCCAGGGCGTTGCCCTGGGCTATCACATGTTGCACCGTCGGTGCATTCAGATGTGCAGTGCTTTGCACCTTTGTTGAATTCAGGCGTGTTGTATTGTGCGCCGTTGGTGGATTCAGAGGCAAGTAGGCGGGGAACATGGCGCTATTTTCCTCCAGCGTTGGCAAGGTCTCTCAAGTTTTCCTCAAACGCCGCCATCGCGGCTTCGTCGCCGGTGAGTCCTTGGGCCTCGACTTTTTTGAAGGCTTCGAGCATCCGTTCGTAGTCACTGGGGAGGACTTTGAAAAATTTCGGCAGCTCGGTGTTCCAATTTTCGAGCAGGAATTTCCCGCGCGGCGAATCGGTGTAAGCAACGTGTTTTTCAATGTTCGATTTCACCAAGGCGATGTCCGAATCACTGCACTCAATGAGGCGATAAAGGTTCACCATTTCCGAGTTGAGGCGTTCCTTGAACAGGCCGTCGATATCATAGACGTAAGCCACGCCGCCGGACATGCCTGCGGCGAAATTCCGTCCCGTTTCACCGAGCACGATGACTTGGCCGCCGGTCATGTATTCGCAACCGTGGTCGCCCACGCCTTCGACGACGGCAAATGCGCCGGAGTTCCGCACGCAGAATCGCTCACCGGCGATGCCATTGAAATAAGCCTCGCCACTGGTCGCGCCATAAAGTGCGACGTTGCCGATGATGATTGCTTCTTCCGGCTTGAAGCGAGAATTCCGCGTCGGATAAATGATGACTTTCGCGCCGGAAAGCCCCTTGCCGACGTAATCATTCGCATCGCCTTCGAGGCGGAATGTCATGCCTGGCGGAGTAAATGCCGCGAAAGATTGACCTGCGCTGCCGGTGAACTTCAGCTCGATGGTGTCTTCTGGTAGACCCTTCGCACCGTATTTGCGGGAAATCTCACTACCAGTGATCGTGCCGACCACGCGGTTGACGTTGATGATCGGCAGCTCGACGCGGACTTTTTCACCACGCTCGATGGCGGGTTTGCAAAGCGTGAGCAGATGCGTGTTATCCAGCGCGTCCTTGAGACCGTGGTCTTGCGCAACTTGCTTGAAACTTCCGACTTGGTCGCCGACGTCTGGCTTGTGGAAAATGCTGGTGAGGTCCACGCCTTGCGCTTTCCAGTGTTCCGTCGCCTCATTCGTATCGAGGCATTCCACGTGGCCGACCATTTCATTGATCGTGCGGAAACCGAGTTCAGCCATGATTTCGCGGAATTCCATGGCGATGAAGGTCATGAAATTGACGACGTGCTCTGGCTTGCCCTCGAAGTTTTTACGCAACTCAGGATCTTGAGTCGCGATGCCGACTGGACAGGTGTTTTTCTGGCAAACTCGCATCATTAAGCAGCCGACGGTGACGAGCGGCGCGGTGGCGAAGCCAAATTCTTCGGCTCCGAGCAGGGCCGCAATCGCAACATCGCGGCCCGTTTTGAGCTGGCCGTCGGTTTCCAGCGTGACGCGGCTGCGGAGATCGTTGAGCAGAAGAATCTGGTTCGTCTCTGCGAGGCCGAGTTCCCACGGCGCGCCTGCATTGAAGATCGAGGACGATGGCGATGCGCCCGTTCCGCCATCGTGGCCAGAAATCAGGATCACATCGGCGTGCGCTTTTGCGACTCCGGCGGCGATGGTGCCGACGCCGACTTCGGCGACCAATTTCACATTGATCCGGGCGCGGGTGTTCGCGTTTTTCAGGTCGTGAATCAGTTCCGAGAGATCTTCGATGGAGTAAATGTCGTGGTGCGGTGGTGGCGAAACGAGGCCGACTCCGGGCGTCGAGTAGCGGACTTTCGCGATCCAAGGATAGACCTTGGAACCAGGAAGTTCCCCGCCTTCACCGGGCTTTGCACCTTGGGAAATCTTGATTTGAATCTCGTCGGCATTTACCAAATATTCGCCCGTAACACCGAAGCGCCCGGATGCGACTTGCTTGATCGCAGAGCGTTTGCTGTCGCCATTTTCCATCGGGATGTAGCGGGATGCATCTTCGCCACCTTCTCCGGTGTTGGACTTTCCGCCGATGCGGTTCATCGCGATGGCGAGCGTTTCGTGAGCTTCCTGAGAAATCGATCCCCACGACATCGCGCCCGTTTTGAAGCGCTTGGTGATCATTTCGATCGACTCGACTTCCTCGATTGGCACCGACTTGCGGTTGTGCTTGAACTTCATCAAGCCACGCAACGTCGAGAGATTCTCGCTCTGATCGTTGACCTTTTTCGCATACTGCTTGAAGACTTCGTAGCTGCCAGTGCGGGTTGCCTTTTGCAGCAAGTGGATCGTTTCCGGGTTAAAAAGGTGATATTCGCCATCGCTGCGCCATTGATAAACTCCGCCGGCATCCAGCGCGGCTTCTTCTGCCTCGATGTGGCGGTCTGGGAACGCGACGCGGTGACGGATGAGCGCTTCTTCCGCGACTTTGTCGATGTCTGAGCCTTCGCAACGGCTGGAAGTGCCGCAGAAATACTTATTCACTAAGTCGGTGCTGAGGCCAATGGTCTCAAAAACCTGTGCGCCGCGATAGGAAGCGACGGTAGAAATTCCCATCTTCGCCATGGTTTTCACCACACCTTTGATCGAGCCTTTGAGGAAATTGTAAGTCGCCTTTTCAAGGGTGATCTCGATCATTTCGTCCGCGATCATCTGGTGGATCGACTCGAAAACCATGTAGGGATTGATCGCGTCTGCGCCGTAGCCGATGAGCGTCGAGAAGTGGTGAACTTCGCGGGCCTCGCCAGTTTCAAGGATGATCGAGCAGCGTTTGCGAGTGCCTTTTCCGACTAAATAGTGGTGGATGCCGCCCATGAGCAGCAGTGTCGGGAAGGCGGCGTTTGCCTGGTCGATGTTACGATCTGAGAGAATCAGAATGTTCGCGCCAGCGGCGATTGCGTCATCGGCAGCAGCACAAATTTTATCGAAGGCTGCTTCCAGTCCGTCACCACCTTGGTCGGCGGGGAAAAGCGCGTCCAGCGTGACTGATTTGAAACCGCTGAGCGAAATTTCGCGCAAGCGGGCGAGTTCCTCATTATTGATGAGCGGGCTGTCGAGGCGGATCATGCGGCAGCTTGCCGGACCGGGCGCGAGGATATTTCCCTCGGAACCGATGAAGGTTTCCGTGGCGGTGACGAGTTCTTCGCGGATGCAGTCCAACGCTGGGTTGGTGACTTGAGCGAAGATCTGCTTGAAATAATGATAGAGATGCTTCGGCTTGCTGGAGAGCACAGCGAGTGGCGTGTCATTTCCCATCGAGGAAATCGGCTGGTTCGCCGTGACCGCCGTCGGCGCGAGTAACATGCGAAGATCTTCGTAGGTATAGCCGAAGGCGAGCTGACGAGCGAGGATGCGCTCTGGCTCGACGGTTTTTGGCGCTTTCGCAGCCGGTAAATCGGCGAGCATCACGCGGTTTTCGGCGAGCCACTTGGCGTAGGGCTTGGCGGAATAAACTCGCTTTTTGATTTCCTCGTCGGGGACGATGCGGCCTTCCTTCATGTCCACGAGGAACATTTTTCCGGGACGGAGGCGGCCTTTTTCGACGATGGAAAGCGGGTCGAGGTCTGGCACCACGCCGACTTCGGACGCCATGATGACGAGGTCGTCGTCGGTGACATAATAGCGGCTCGGGCGCAGACCATTGCGGTCGAGCGATGCACCGATCTGGTAGCCGTCGGAAAATGTCATCGACGCCGGGCCATCCCATGGCTCCATGAGGCAGGCGTGGAATTCGTAGAACGCCTTCTTGTCGGGGTCCATCGTCGTGTGGCGTTCCCATGGCTCGGGAATCATCATCATCAACGTGTGGACGAGGTCGTAGCCGCCGTAATGGAGGAATTCCAAGCAGTTATCGAAGCGCGCCGAGTCCGAGCCATCTTCGTTGATGACTGGGAAAATGTCTTCGATGTCCGTACCGAAGGCATCGGATTGGCAAAGTGCTTGGCGGGCCTTCATTGCGTTGGCATTCCCCATGACCGTGTTGATTTCGCCGTTGTGGGCGATGAAACGGTTCGGGTGTGCCCGCGACCAGCTCGGGAAGGTATTCGTCGAGAAACGAGTGTGCATCAGTGCCAGAGCGGACTCGAAATCAGGATCGTGAAGATCTGGGAAATACGTGGAAAGCTGGCAAGGCGTGAGCATTCCCTTATACACCATCGTCCGGGCGGAAAGATTGGTGACGTAGTGATAGTCCGCACCGGGGAAGGAATTCCCCTTATTTCCATGAACATCGCGGAATTGGTTCGGCACCTCGTTATTGCGAATCCATGCGCCGACGCGTTTGCGGATGACGTAAAGTTTCCGCTCGAACGCCATTGGATCGGTGATGTCGTCACTTTTTCCGATGAAAATTTGCTTAATCGTCGGTTCGTAGCGGCCAGAAGTTTTTCCGAGAATCTCGCTTTTCACCGGCACGGTCCGCCAGCCAAGGAATTTCTGACCTTCGTCGCGGATGACGAGTTCGAAAACCTGCATCGCCACCTCGCGCACGGCCGCCTCTGGCGAGAAAAAGATCAAGCCGGAGCCGTAATCCCCTTCTGGCGGCAGCTCCACGCCCTTCGCCGCCATTTCCCGACGGAGAAATTTATCCGGCATCTGGGTGAAAATACCCGCGCCATCGCCCGTTGCCGGATCTGAGCCACTCGCGCCGCGATGGTCCATGTGCTCGTTCATCGTCAGCGTCTTGACGATGATGTCATGCGAGCGCTTGCCCTTTAAATGAGCGATGAACCCCACACCGCAAGCATCCTTCTCGCGTGATGGGTGCCAAAGACCTTGGGGTTCGGGCCAGCCAAGTGGGGATTTTTGCGGTGTGGACATTGATTTATAGGAAGAAAATTACTCGATTGTAGAAGTGCCCAATCTGAGCGCAACACGTATCTTGTGGAAAAAGGGACGGCAATCTGCTTGCCGGAGCGAAGTCTGTCAAGACTCAGAGTGGAGTCGGTTTCTGACACCGCAATGCGGACTCGCGAAACGATCCGATTTCCAGATTGCCAAGATCATTAAGGCAGATTAAATTTTGCGTCCCGCAGCAAAAAATTTCTATTTTTCCTGCTTCTTTAACCGTTCTTTAGATCGTCGTGGGATTTCTGGATGCCATCAAACGCTGGCGCTTAGCCCGAGAGGGACTGTCGTCAGGAAAAAAACGCCGGGTCCATAGTGAGAACCCGTTCATTCAGGCTTTGGAAGAGAGCAGCTTGGTGAAATTCTCGCTTTATGCCATGTTTGTGGTGGCTTGTGCCGCACTCGTGCTCAGGGCGGCGGACGGGATGAATTTTTCAGGAACTCCCCTCAAGCAGATACTATGTGCTTTCGTCATCGCGGTGATGGCCGTCTTGATGTTTCAAGTCAGCTTCCAAGGCTCGTGCCGCCGGAATAGTCGGGTCATCTTGGTGCTCGGCGGCTTGATCGGCCATTTGCTCATCGCCAGCGCGATGATGAAATTCGTGAATTCTGAGTTATCCCGATTCTTAGTCGTACCATTCGCGCTCGCCCCGATGTTGCATGGCGTGCTGCTAGGCCGGGCGGTCGCCTCATTTTCCGCCGTATTCGTCACCCTGATCGGCTGCCTACTCGTTCCTCAGGAAGACATTCTCAGCTACATGGTTTTCAGTTTCGTCGCGGGAATGACGGGTGTGCTGCTAGGCTATCAAGTGCGGCGGCGGCTCCAGTTGCTCAAGGCTGGCATCTACGTCGGGGCGGTGACATTAATCATGGGTATGATTTTGGGGCGCTTGGATATCGCCGCCTGTTTTGGCCCGGATTCGATGGAGCACCTAAGGCTTCTGGGCACTGGCAGCGCTGCCGCATTTGGCACGGCGATTGCCACGGTGATTCTCATCAGTGGCCTCTTGCCGATTTTTGAAGGTGCTTTTCATCTCACCACCGACATCAGTTGGCTGGAACTCAGTGATCTCAATCACAAGCTGCTTCGCCAAATGCAGCTTGAGGCACCCGGCACTTTCCACCACAGCCTCATCGTCGCCGCTCTGGCAGAAGCAGCTGCCGAGAAAATCGGTGCCAATGCCCCGATGTGTCGCGTTTGTTCTTATTTCCACGATGTGGGGAAGCTTAAGAAACCTAACTATTTCATCGAAAATCAACACGACGGCGCGGAAAATCCCCACGACACACTCACTCCCACCATGAGTGCCATGATCATCATCGCACACGTCAAAGACGGCATCGATCTGGCCGTGAAAAACAAGCTCAACCCTCGCGTCATCGACGTCATCCAAGAGCACCATGGCGACTCGCTCGTCTATTTTTTCTATCGCCGCGCTCAGGAACAGAAAAAAGCGGAGATGGAGAAAGTGGACCGTCGTCTCGAAAATCTCGAAGATCTCCCGATGGTGGAGGAGAAAAATTTCCGCTACCCTGGGCCACGGCCTAGCACCCGTGAAAGCGGCATCATCGCCCTGGCAGATACGATCGAGAGTGCTTCGCGTTCTCTGATCAAGCCCACGCCAGCCAAGATCCGCACGATGGTCGAGGATCTCGTCCGCGCGAAAATCAACGACAGCCAGCTCGACGATTGCCCACTCACGATCCGCGAACTGGCGATGGTCAAAGAAAGCTTCGCCAGCACTCTTCGCAGCATGTTGCACAGCCGCATCGACTACCCGAAGGACAAGGATGACGACCAGCGCTCCTCCTTTGCGGCGAGACGCGCCGCCAGCGATACCAGCCAAGGTGGCCGCGTCATCCAAATGCCGAAACGCGGCTGAGTCATTTTCCTAGAAAACACAACTCCCCATGTCGCTCGAAGTCATCATCGGAAATAACCAACACGCTACGGAAATCCCGGAGAGCTGGCTCACCACCTACGAAAGCATCGCCCACGAAGCCGCCCGGCTCGCCTTGGAGAATGCGGCGGAGCATGACTCTCCCCTCTCCCATCTTGCCACGCTGGAGGTGGCACTGGTGGACGATGCCACGAGCGATCAAGTTCACCGAGATTTCATGGAAATCGAAGGCCCCACCGATGTCATCACCTTCCACCACGGTGAGATCGTCATTGGTGCCCAAGTCGCCGAGCGGCAAGCTGCCGAATATGGCGAGCCACTCGCCCGGGAGATTTTGCGCTACTTCGTCCACGGTCTCCTCCATCTCGCCGGTCACGAAGACGCAGACTCCGCAGAACGCACCGCCATGGAAGCCGCGCAGGAAAAAATTGTGGCCCTTCTCTGGACCGCCGAGCTGCAAGAGCGCCTACGAGGCTGACGCTCCACAGAAGATACGGCTCGCCAAGCTCACGAACAACTGCCCCCCACAAGCCAACCATCAGCCTTGGTCCTGCCAAGCTTTGGAAATTTAGAAGTTGTAACGGATTCTCAGGTTTGAACGCTCTCTAACAATGACCCATTTGGACAGGTTCACAAACGCTCTTGGCAAGCACTCACCCTCTCGTTCCGATCCAGCTCCATCATGTTTTTCTGAACGAGCAAAGTAACCTTACATCTGACTAGACGCTTCAACTCCATGCCCATCTCCGAGCGCTGTCCCGATTAACCAAGGAAAGTCCTATTTTCATGCCATACGGACTTTGGGAGAGAATTCGTTGAGAAGTGCGACACGTTCCATACCATGTCCAAAAATTCCTGGGAAATGAGTGATGAAACCGCTCTACCTACTTGAGTAGATGACTGGGTCTCATCGCACTAATTTTGAGATGAAGTGCCACGAGATCGTTCACGACATGATGATCAAGCCAAGAAAACAAACGACCGGAGCCGTAATTCACACCCCAGCAAGTACGGTCGATTTCGATCTGAGCTTGAGCCGTGAGCCGGCCTTCATCACTGAGGGCAATGACCACCGGAAAGCGAATCGGGTGAGTGATGCCACGTAATGTTAGATCACCTAAAATCTTATAGTTTGGCGTACCTAGATTGGCCTCTGGGATCGCGGTGACCTCCGTGGCAATGAAAGTAGCTTCAGGAAATTGGTGGGTGGAAAAAAAATCAATATCGCCAAGATGCTGAAGTAAAAGTTGGTTAGCGACTTGATCCAGAATATCATCGCAAGCGATGCTGCACATATTGATCGTGAAAGAACTCTGCATGAGCGTCTCACCTCGGATTTCAAAGAAACCTCTACTCAGTTTGAGATGGCCTTGATGGTAATTGAGTAAATTTCTACCCGTCCAGCGAATGATACTTTCCATGGTATCGACATGCCATATTCCATCCAACATTGGTATTGAAGGGGCGATACTAGAGCCTTCAATCGCCAGATCTGCAAGCATCCAAGCGGTAAGACCATCGCTGAAATCTCTCACATCGATATATCCAGCAGCAGTCAATTTAGCCGCAGCTACAGATGACTCCAAACTCGGTCGCCCCATGCCATAGACGACGATAGGAATCGATGCCTCAGGACAAATTTTGATGACGGTATCGACGAAACTCATTTCATAAACACAAGCGCATTGACTTCCGGGAATGCGTTGAATCTCCCAAGATTCTTCCGGTAAGATATGCAACAACACGGGTGGTGTGGAGCTCCGTAGAGCATCGGCTAACTCAGTGGTAGAGATCGTTTTCATGGGCTTGGGTGGCTGAATGACTGGTGTCGCTTTCGTGGAAATCAGCAAGGTGCATCCACGATCGTGATGATTTATCGTGTTTAGATGACATTATTCTTCACTCGCAAAATGGCAAACTTGTTTTGATGCCCGATGCATCTCAAGGATCGACATTGAGGAAACATCCGAGTCGCGAGAAAACCATTCCGGAGAACGTTTTTTTGAATCCTGCCGAAAATCACGGGTTTTGGGACAAGCTCTACATATCTGACACTACACTTGCTACACTTGGCTTCCCATAATGCGGAAATCCAGAGGCTCGCAGACTTCGCGAGCAGTCCAAAAAAGTGGCTGCGGGCGTCTCGCCCCAGACCGTTGCTGGAGCGTCTCGCTCCGGATCTTCTATCCTGCTTCCGAATAAGCCGACGCCCCCTGCTCCGGATACTTCTCCAGCACATGCTGGAAAAGTGCCCCACATTTGGTCTTGAAAAGCTCGGTCGTGTATTTCTCCGGCAGTCCGCTATCCAGCATCTTCTCGATCTCCACCTGCACCGCGGCGCGGGTCGTGCGCTTCGTCCGCCACGCGAGCACCAGCTTCTCCGTCTTCAGCTTCGCCAGCAGATCCTTGCACACCTTCTTGATCGCTTCGGTTTCCAGCGGCGTTAGATCCGGGCCGGGACGGGTGAGGATGTCGAACACCGCCAACTCTTCCTCGGTGATGTTTTCCCGCAAGTGCCGGTGCTCTTCTTCGCTAAGATCTTGGAGCAACGCTACCAAACCCGTAAAATACTGTTCGATGCTCACAGCCCCACTATTCATTTCCTCGATCATCTTCTGAAACCGGTCGAGGAAATCGTAGCGGCTCGCGTTCAAGCGGATCAGGTTATCCAGCTTCTGCTCGATCAAGGCCCGCAGTTGCTGCGCTTCGATGTTCTTGTTCGGCGTCTTCTCAAACTTCCGCATCAATACATCGTAGTCGATTTTGCTCAGGTCGATCGTCTTCGCCGCCGCTCCCGGCTGGATGTGCGGCTCAGCGACGATCGCGCCATCCAGCACACCCGAGATCGCGGCCATCACTTCCGTAATGTTCACCGGGTTCTTCTGCGCGCGCACGGTTTCCGCCAGTTCGGCAATCAACTGTGCTCTCGGTGCTAACAACGGAATCACCGGGTCCGGCATCACCGCCTTGTAAAGCCGCGCCACGTCGTTTGCCTGACCGAGGAATGAATCCCTCACCTCGTCCGTCCGCAGCAATTGGTTCACTGCCGGGATGAAAAGCTTGTTGGAGGAATCTGGAATCGCCTCCAGATCCACGTTCTGTTTCCGGCAGAACTCCGCCACTTGATCCAGCGCAATCCGCAGAGCTTCCACCAGTTCCTTCTTGTCCTTCACCGGCATCTCACCGCCGCCCGTGCCCGAGCCGTAGATGGCCAATGCTTTTTCCAGTTCTTGGAAAACGTTTGCGTAATCCACGATCAGGCCGTTCACCTTGTCTCCATGCACTCGGTTGGCGCGGGCGATGGTTTGCATCAGCGTGTGGCCGCGCATCGGCTTGTCCAGATAGAGCGTGGAGCAGCTCGGCGCATCGAAACCC
>JANORE010000230.1:0-1701 GCA_031415155.1 Akkermansiaceae bacterium
CTTCAAGCCGTTCGCGCAGGGCGGGGATCTTGATTTCAATGACGTTGAGCCGATAATAAAGATCTTCCCGGAAACGCCCGGCAGCGACTTCTTCCGTTAGATTCTTGTGGGTGGCGGCGACGATTCTGACATCCGTGGTCAGAGTTTCGTTCGCACCGACTCGGGAAAATGATCCGTCTTGGAGCACTCGCAGGAGCTTGACCTGAATGGAAAGTGGCATGTCACCGATTTCATCGAGGAAAAGTGTGCCGCCATCCGCTTGCTCGAATCTCCCGGAACGCCGGGCGATCGCCCCGGTGAATGAGCCTTTTTCGTGACCAAAGAGTTCGCTTTCTAGCAAGTTTTCAGGAATCGCACCGCAGTTGATGGTGATCATTTCCTTCTGCCGTCGCGGGCTGTATTCGTGAACAGCCTTGGCCACGAGTTCCTTGCCAGTGCCGCTTTCTCCGGCGATTAAAATCGGGGCATCCGAACGAGCAACACGGCCTACCAGTTTAAAAACCTCCTGCAGGGCGCGGGAAATCCCGATCATCTTCACCCGGCCATCAAGCTTGGGAATCTCCGCCACGGGATGGTCTGCACTGCGGCGGTCATCCTGAGTTTGTAGCGCGGACTCGACCACTGGACGAAGCTCGAACGCTAAGGATTCTTTCCGTAAGACATCGTGAGCACCGCGCTGAGTCGCCTCGATGATTTGTCCGGTTGAGGGAAACCCTGCGGTGAGAATTACCAAGGTCTGAGGGCTTTGTTGCAGCACTCGGCCTAACAACTCCATGCCATCGAATGGTTCCATTTCCATGGCGGCGATGACGACGCTGACCGAGGTTTTTTCGATGACCTTCACGGCATTTGCCGCATTATCACAGCGAAGAATCCGTAGATTATTTGCGGCGAGATGCTTGGTTGCCCAATCCAGAAAATCTAAGTCTGGATCGACGAGTAGCAGGATATCTTCTTGAAAATTTTCTGGCATTTTGAGAACGGCAACAGTGAAGCAGGGTCGTGCATATTGGCACGATAAAAATTGATCCTGCGAACTAAAGGATTACTTATAAAAGCGTTTTAAAGTCCGTTGTTCATCTGGATCGAGGGCATCTCGCCAGACGCGATCACCACCTTTACCGGTGGCGTCGGTATTTCCGCCAATCGAAGCCTTGGACGCGGAGTGATCGGTGTCGTGCTCGCCGTCTTGGAGTTCCAGCAAATCACCAGGCGAAGCTTTGGAAAGATCTTTGGCTTCCAGACCTGTGAGTTTGCCGACTTCGAGCAAATCTTTTTCATTGCCGAGGATGTTCGGATCGTGGCCAGGACCGCGATCAACACCACCTTTTCCCGGGCCTTCGCCGGGTTTGTCACCATTCTCTTCGCCCTCACCGGCGAGAAGCTCATCCGACCAATCGTCGCCCTTTTCTTGGCCTTTTTTCATGGCTTCCGCATTTTTCTTTAAATTTTCTCGCAGCTGCTGAGCTTGTTCGGGAGTGAGATTGGCCGTGTTTTTTAAATCGAGCTTCTTCATCTGCTCCAGCAAGGCGGGATTCGGCTTCATCGCCCCATTTTGAAGACCTTGAAGCGCTTGGTCGAATTCTTCCATCAAGCGGTTTTTCTCTGCTGGATTGGCAGAACCTGCATTTTTCTCAAGTCCAGCAAGCGCCTTGTCAGCACGTTCCATTTCACGCTCTACGCGCTCGGTCTCAGCCCGAT
>JANORE010000231.1:0-1710 GCA_031415155.1 Akkermansiaceae bacterium
CATGGGTCGATCTGGGTGGCAGCGTGAATTTCTTCTAGCGTCCAGCCATTGACGAAGGCGGTTTGCAGCCAGAAAATACGCTCGGCATTTGGAATCTGAAGCTTGCGGGTGATCTCGTCGCGAGTCGGATTCTGTGGCTCCTTGTTATCGAAGCCGAAGCCCCAGCGGCCAGTTTCCAGCGAGCGCAGGCATTTCTGCATCGACTCTTTAAACGTCCGCCCGATCGACATTGCCTCGCCTACGGATTTCATCGACGTGGTGAGAACCGGATTCGCCGTGGGAAATTTCTCGAAGGTGAAGCGTGGGATTTTCGTGACCACGTAGTCGATGGTCGGCTCGAAGGAAGCGGGCGTGACACGGGTGATGTCATTGGGTAGCTCGTCGAGCGTGTAGCCGATGGCGAGTTTGGCAGCGATTTTCGCGATGGGAAATCCGGTCGCTTTCGAGGCCAGCGCCGAGCTGCGGGAAACGCGCGGATTCATTTCGATGACGATCATCCGGCCCGTCTTGGGGCAGGTGGCGAACTGGATATTCGAGCCACCCGTCTCCACGCCGATCTCGCGGATCACGGCGAAGGAGGCGTCGCGCATGATCTGATATTCGCGGTCGGTCAGCGTCTGGATAGGCGCCACCGTGATGGAGTCGCCGGTGTGGACGCCCATTGGATCGAGGTTTTCGATGGAGCAAATGACCACGCAGTTGTCGGCGCAGTCACGCATGACTTCCATTTCGAATTCCTTCCAACCGAGCAGAGATTCGTCGATGAGCACCTCAGAAACTGGCGATAGATCGAGGCCGCGAGTGATGATTTCCTCATATTCTTCACGGTTGTAGGCGATGCCGCCGCCTTGACCACCGAGCGTGAACGCCGGGCGGATGATGAGAGGAAATGTACCGATTTCCTCTGCGACTTTCTTGGCCTCCGCCATCGTGTGGGCGATGCCCGAGCGTGGCATATCGAGGCCGATCTTGATCATCGCCTCTTTAAATAACTGGCGGTCCTCGCCCTTATCGATGGCCTCTGCCTTCGCGCCGATCATTTTGACTCCGTGTTTTTCCAGCGTGCCGGATTTAAACAGCGACATGGAAGTATTCAGAGCCGTCTGGCCACCGAGCGTAGGCAGGAGCGCATCCGGCTTCTCGCGAATGATGATTTTTTCCACCACTTCCGGCGTGATCGGCTCGATGTAAGTGCGATGCGCGAATTCCGGGTCCGTCATAATCGTCGCCGGATTCGAGTTCACGAGGATCACTTCGTAGCCCTCTTCCTTCAGCGCCTTACAGGCTTGGACGCCCGAGTAGTCAAATTCGCAACCTTGGCCGATAACGATAGGGCCGGAGCCGATGACGAGGATTTTGCGGATTGAGGTGTCTTTGGGCATGGTCGTGATGAGTTCAGGAAATTTTTTAACCGCCGTGCGGCTAAATTTCGAGGTGTGTGGCAGGGATCACCAATTTTGTAAAGAGCTGGATTTCGGGAAGATGATTGGAGGCAGGGCGTTTGGTTTGAGCTTTGCTAAGCTTTGCCGTTGCGGTGATTCAAATACCACTAGACAAATGACCACCAAAATGCTCTCTTCGGCTTGTGATTCACACCCTTCATTCTTCTATTGCCGCGGACCGTTTGGCCTGCGGTGCTCTTGAGATCCAAACCGCCAATTCGTCCGCAGACTGGGAAATCGCTCATCAAATGCTTGATGATGAGCACTT
>JANORE010000232.1:0-4233 GCA_031415155.1 Akkermansiaceae bacterium
CCCAAGCACCGAGGTGATCAAGGCCGTAAAAACTCCGGCAGAAAGCTCGGCGGGCCCGGTGAAGCCGCCTTGCTCGCTGACTTTTCGAAATGTTTCTAACATCCCAAGCATCGTTCCTAGCATTCCTACCAGCGGTGCCAACAAGGCCGTGCCTAGAATTGCGCGAATATTCTTTTCGATTTTTGGCACTTCCAGTTGCCCAGCTTCTTGCACCACGCCACGCAAATCCGCCCGACTCAGGTAATACCGAAGCAAGGCCGAGTGGGCGACTCGTGCTACCGGCCCCGGTGCCCGCGCGGCTTCGTGAAGTGCTTCCGCAAAGGCCCGCCGCCGAATGTGATGGGATAATCCGACCAGTAAATTTCCCACATTAATCCGTGCCCGGTGGAAGAAAAATAAGCGCTCCACCACACAGACTGAGCCAATAAATGCCAGCCCAAGTAGCACCCACACCAGCGGGCCACCCTGCTCGATCAAGCCAGAAGGTTCCATCAATCCTAAAATCATCTGGCGGTAAATTAACCTTTGCTCCATCCCACTGGCTAGCATCAAAAGGAGGGATGAAATGTAGGCCTAGACTTTTCATCCGCAGCGGCGGCTCAGCAATCAAACGTGTGACTTCGGAATGATCATGGATAAAGATGGGGCGAGCCTTGCTCGGAAACTTACAGAAAATTAAATCAAACGAACTCACCAAAATATGCTCTACCTCTTCGATATTGATGGAACACTTGTGGACACGGGTGGCGCAGGGATGGCGGCGCTTCAGGAAACGACTCACGAAGTTTTCGGCCATGAAGGCCCCGCGCTGGATCTGGCGGGGAGCACGGACCTCGGTATTATCGCGAATATCCATGCTCATTTCGAGATCGAGCCGACTCACCAGCGGATCGAAGATTTCTTTGAAATTTATCATCGCCGCTTGGATTGGAATTTAACTCACGGCGGATTTCCAGCATGTGTCTTCGCTGGAGTGATCGATTTACTGGAAAAACTGTCTAGCGATGCCGCCGCCACCATCGGGCTTCTCACGGGAAATACGGCGGGCGGAGCGGCGGTGAAAATGCAGCACTTCGGTCTGGCAAATCATTTCCCTTTTGGAGCTTACGGCAGCGATCATGCAGACCGTAATCGCCTCGGCCCCATCGCTCTCGAACGCGCCGCGGCTCACGCGGGAAAAAGCTTCACCGCTCAAGAAACATGGGTGATCGGCGACACGCCCAAAGACATCGCCTGTGCCCACGCCATCGGTGCGCGTTGTTTGGCGGTGGCGACTGGCCAATTCACCGCAGAGCAGCTAGTGGCTCACGGCGCAGACCAAGTCCTAGAATCGCTCCATCAGGAAATCGTCTGGACGTAAGCTGGATCGATCTGGCGACGGGTGATTTCAAAAATCGAAAGCCCACGAGATTTCCCGAGAAAAGCGATAAAAGCCAATCGACGCCGCCCAAGTCCCGCCCTTAGTCTCCGGCAGAAATCCCATGGCATCTCCACCGCGTATTCTGATCGTCACCGCCGCCTTTGGGGAAGGGCATAACAGTGCCGCTCGGAATCTCGCACTCGCGCTCCATGCTGCCGGAGCCGTCACCCAAGTCAGCGATCCATGCATGATTGGCGTGCCACTCCTGACTTCTGTCGTCAATCGCGGCTACCGCTACATCACCACGAACTTTCCCCAGATCTGGGCGAAAATTTACCGATCCACCGACCGCTGTGATCTGGGAAAACAAAACTCACGACCGTTTCGCCGGGTAGAGGCCGCATTGGCGGAACTCGTTGCCCAGTTCCAGCCGGACGCGCTCGTCAGCACTTATCCGCTGTATCCGTATTTTTTTGGGAAAATGATCGGCCAATCTTCACGGAAAATCACCGCATTTATCGTGGTGACGGATTCCATCGAGATCAATGCCGCGTGGCTACGTGCCGACTGTGGCCGCTGGCTCGTCACCGATCCATGGACTCGCGATGCGATGATCACTGCCGGAATATCCCGTGAAAAAATCGTAGATACGGGATTTCCGGTAAATCCGGCGTTTGCAACCTTGACTCCGATCCATGCCTCGGACGCCTGTGATCCATTCCGGATTCTCTATTTCCCGACGGCGAAATTACCGCACGTCCGTCGCCACACACGCGCCTTGCTGGAAGCTTCGCCTCAAGTTTGCCTGACCATCGTCCTCGGGCGAAATGTCCGGCTGCTATATTCCCGCGCCCGGGAAATCCAGCTCGCCTATCCCGGACGCGTTAGGATCATCGGCTGGACTCGCCGAGTTCCGCAGTTGCTGAACCAGCACCATCTCGTCGTCGGCAAGGCGGGCGGTGCCACCGTTCACGAAGCCATCGCCGCTCGTTGCCCGATGCTCATCCATCATCTCGTCCCCGGCCAAGAAGAAGGGAATTTGAAATTATTAAAAATCATCGGTGCCGGGCATCTTGCGAATTCTGCTGCGCTACTCTCGCATCATGTTGCCGAACTTCTCGCTGACAACGCCGCTCATTGGCGCACGATGAAACACGCTCTTGCTCAGCATGATCGGAATTCTGGAGCGATTATTACCGCGGAATTTATTCTGAACGAAATTCATCCTTCCTAGCCCACCACTTTTTCCATGACTTTTCTCTTTGATCTTGGCCGTGTCCTTCTGGACTTCGATTTCGAGCCATCGCTCGCCCGGCTTCTCCCTGCTGGAATTCCCGATGCCGAGGAGCGAATCGCGAAATTATTAGAGCGAAAAGACGAGTTTGAAGCGGGAAAAATCGATGTGGAAAGTTACGTGAATTGGGCACTCCGCGTGCTGGATAGTCATGCGACTCCGGCGGAATTTTGCCACGCTTGGCAGCAAATTTTTACTCCCAATGAACCGATGTGGCGCTGCATCCGTCAGCTCGCCAGTGATGGGCATCGGTTGATCATTTTCTCAAATATCAATGGCATCCATCATCCATGGGTCTTCGAAAACTTCCCGGAATTTTCGCTATTTCATGGAGCCGTTCTTTCTCACGAGACGGGCTTTATCAAACCTCAACCTGAGATTTATCAATACGCCATGGACCGCTACGGACTGATCCCTGAGGAGACGCCATACATCGACGACTTGCCGCAAAACATTGCTGCAGGGCGTGAGCTTGGCTTTCCCTGTTGGCAATACGATCTGAGAAATCATGACGGATTTGAACAATGGCTCGCTGAAATTTTAAAGGCAGATGGATCGCGCAGTCTTTATACTGCCGCGCATGATGATTTGTGGAAATGATACCGTCGCTCAAAGGATTGCCCCAACGGGGCAAAATGCGATAGCCCAGGGCAACGCCCTGGGTAGAGAAATCCTAAGGAATTCAAGCCCTGAAGGGGCGAAATTTGATGCTCCACCTCTTGAAAAGTTCCGCCCTTTCAGGGCTAAACCATTTCCTCCATCCATTACCCAGGGCGATGCCCTGGGCTATCGCATGTCACCCCGTTGGGGCAATCCAGCCCGACGTTTTCCACAAAACATGAATCGCGCAGTCTTTAGTCAAAAAGTCCCGCGCTTTCAGAACTTCTTCCTATTTTACGAGCAAGAAGATGGTAAAACCCCTTCCAAGGTGTTGACGCTGGTGCATTCATGACTACAGGTATCGCTCATGCAAGCCGACAACGATCCGAACGCGCCCCAAGATGACACTGCCGTGGTAGCCGAAATGGAGCCAACGCTGGACGAGCCAGTAGAAGAAGCCGCCGCGCTCGACCCATGGGAAGAACTCGAGGCCGAGGCCGCCAAGTGGAAGGAAATTTCCCTCCGCACCGCTGCTGAAATGGAAAATCTCCGTAAACGCACGACCCGTGAACGCGAAGATGCCATCCGCTACGCCAATCAACGCCTGTTAGAAGATCTGCTGCCAGTGATCGATAATTTCGAAATGGGGATGCTAGCCGCCTCACAAGACACCAAGTCCATGATCTACATCGGCATGGATATGGTCCGCCGTCAGCTCAATGATTTCCTGACTTCACAAGGAGTGGACGAAGTTTCGACGAGTGGAAATTTCGATCCAAATCTCCACGACGCCGTCGCCCAAGAAGAATGCGCCGCCGGCGAAGAAGGCCGGATTTTACGCGTCACTCGGCGCGGATTCCGCCTGCGGGATCGGATGATCCGTCCGGCCAGCGTGGTTGTTTCCAAAGTTCCAACCCCAGCAGAAGGAGGCGAGGCTTAATTTCATGGCAGATAAACGCGATTACTACGAAATCCTCGG
>JANORE010000233.1:0-2958 GCA_031415155.1 Akkermansiaceae bacterium
GGCCGCGATTCCCGACACCACCGATTTCTCTGAAACGGCCTCCGTCCCGATGGCGAGCGACATCGACTTTACGGCGCAAAGTGAGGTAAAACCCGCAGCAGACACGGCCCAATGATCAGACGTCGCAACTGGATCGGGATGATCGCCGCTGCTGGGGCGGTGGTTTTTGCGGGTTCTACTTTTTCACAAGAAGATCCGGGCAAGGCAAACATCGGGCAAGTCGCCGTGACGGTTTATTACGCGACTAACGGAAATGCCAGTGCCGCAGGTAAGAAAACCACAGATGTATCGAAGGAAACCTTGAAACGCTTGCGGAGTGAAGAACGCCTGAAATTCGAAAACTACCGCACACTGGGGCAAGATACACAGCCCTTGCTCCGCAGTTACGAGAGCTGGGCGCAACCGCTGAAGCCATCCGATGAAGTGTTGATCCGCTTCGAGGCACGTGTTTTACCGACTGAGAAAATAACCGGATTGGACCTCGAACTTTGGCTCAGCCGGAAAAAGGTTCTTAAAATGGATGCTTGGCTCGAAGGGAATCGCCCGCTTTTCGTTCTTGGTCCCGAGTGGCGGGGTGGCCGATTAATTATCGCCGTCGGCCTTGCGTCCCAGGAAAAACCGGATTCATAATCAGCTTATATGAAATCTTTATTGTCCACTTGGCTATTATTTGCGGCCTTCGCCCATGCGGCAGGATTAGAATTTCCTGAGATTCTTAAAGAAATCAAAGCACCCTCAGACGTGCCGACGGTGACTGCCGATTTTGATTTTACGAATAAGAGCGACAAACCCGTCTCGATTTCAAAAAGCGACGGCGGATGTTCTTGTATGAAAGTCCAAGTCTCGGGCGGAAAACTCAAATACGAACCCGGCGAGTCGGGAGTCGTGCGAGCAACCTTCGAAATGGGAAACTTTTCGGGAACCGTCGATAAAATGGTCGCCATCTGGGTCGATGGTGATTCGCCTAGCAGTCCTTCTCTGAAGCTCACCGTCCGAATTCATATTCCAGTTCTTGTGAACTTGGATCCCAAAACGGTGCGATGGAATATTGAAGACAAGGCCGAACCGAAGATTATCAAAATTCAGATGTCCGAAGGAGCGACGATCCATGTCAACAACGTGACATCCAGTTCTGAGTCTTTTTCCTACGAACTTAAGACGCTGGAAAAAGGGAAAAATTACGAGCTCGCCGTCATACCGAAGGATACGAAAGTTCCGGGAATCGGAGTCTTTCGGATCGAGACTGACTGCGCGATTTCTAAGCATCAGATACAACAAGCATTTGCCGTAGTCAGCAAACCTACGCCGACTGCCGCAGTCACGAAACCATGAATTCTCTCGGTCAATTGGCGGCGATTGGCTTCATCTCTGGGGCCGCCGCACTTGGCACCTATCTGGTCAAAGGGCCACCTGAACGCCAATTCGTTTGTGATCCAGCGACCTTGAAATCCGATGAAATCTGCCTCCAACAGATTCCGCCTGATGCGAAAATCTTGTGGATCGATGCCCGCTCGCGGAAGGATTGGCAGGAAACAGGATTACCGGGATCCATTTTATGGAATCTGGACGCCAGCGAAGATATGCAAGCCTTGGAAGCAGAGGCAGCCATCCGTATTTTAGAAACTCCGCGAGCGATCGTCTATTGCAGCGACGAAAACTGTGGTCTCAGTCGGCAAATCGCTGAGAAAATTCGTGCCCTCCAGCTCGGAGCCGAGGTTTCTGTCCTTCGCGGTGGCTGGCGCGCTTTGAACGATTCTGGCCGACTCGTGAAAAAACCCTGAGCTAATCTCGCGACGCTTGGAAACCGACATCCTCCGGTAAATTTTTCCCCGCTACGGCGATGTTGGCCAACTCATCGCAGCGTTCGTTTTCCGTGTGACCCGAGTGCCCCTTGACCCAGCGCCAGTCGATTTTGTGCGGTTTAATCGCGGCTAGCAATTGCAGCCAGAGATCCTGATTTTTTACCGATTGCTTGGCCGCTGTTTTCCAACCTCGCTTGATCCAACCGTCGATCCATTTCTTGGAAATCGCGTCGATGAGATACTTGGAATCCGAATGCAGCTCGACCTCACAAGGTTCCTTCAAGCTCTCCAGCGCCGTGATGGCCCCCCGCAGTTCCATCCGATTATTCGTCGTCATGCGATAGCCGGCGGAGAGTTCCTTGCGGTGTTTCCCGCAGACCATGACCACGCCGAATCCGCCCGGCCCAGGGTTTCCCTTACAACCGCCGTCGGTATGGATGACGACTCGTTTCACAAGCTCCGCTCTTGAATCTCCTGGTTGATCTTCGTGATAAAGTCTTCCAGTGAAGAAGTGGTGAGCTCTTCGTTGTCGCGGTGGCGAATGGAGATGGTGCCGTCTTCCACTTCTTTCGCCCCGAGGACGATCATGTAGGGAATGCGGTCAAGGCGAGCCATACGGATTTTTGCGCCGACTTTTTCATTGGTGCGGTCGAGCGCAACGCGGATTCCAAGGTCGGCGATCTTGGCGGTGACGACTTCTGCTTCGGCGAGGGTTTTCTCGGAAACGGGGATGACGCGGACCTGCTCTGGAGCCAGCCACGTCGGGAATTTTCCTTCGAAATGCTCAATGAGTAGCCCGGTGAAACGCTCCAGCGATCCGAACGGCGCCCGGTGAATCATCACGGGAACATGCGGCTGATTATCCAGCCCGACGTAGCTCAGATCGAAGCGGACGGGTAAATTGTAATCCACTTGGACGGTGCCGAGCTGCCAATCGCGCCCGATCACGTCCTTGACCACGAAGTCAATCTTCGGCCCATAGAAGGCAGCCTCGCCGATTTCTTCGGTGTAATCCACACCGAGTGTTTGCACTGCTTGGCGGATGGCGGCCTCCGCCTTATCCCAGTTTTCCGCTGAGCCGACGTATTTATCTGAGCTTGGATCGCGGAGGGAAACTCGGACACGGTAGTTTTCCATGCCCAGCGTGTTCAGGACT
>JANORE010000234.1:0-2287 GCA_031415155.1 Akkermansiaceae bacterium
CGGTGGAGTTGCTAAAGTAACAGTCCCGTTTTGTTGCCTGGGTCGAAAAGAAATCGTAACGCCCCGGAGGCACTAACAGAGTGACAGGTTTCACAGCAGCGGCAGCGGCGGCGATCGCCAGTTTGAATGCTGGTGTAGCATCTTGGCTACAACCATTTTCAGGATGAAAAATTAGATGTGTCGGGGCAGGAGAGTATTGCCGATTTTTCTGCGAAAGGCTTCCATTTTTGATCCCGCTCCGATCTTTCTCGAAGTGGAATGCAAAATCCATATCCTCGCTTTCGAGAGTTTCCAGCCAGGTCAGTTAGTTTTCAGACCCATTCATAAACCGAACCAAATCACCCCTTTTCGACAATTCCAAATGACAAGCATCCAACAACGCGCCGCTCTCCAGCGGCAAATCTGGCAGATTGCCAATGATGTTCGCGGCTCAGTCGATGGCTGGGACTTCAAGCAATATGTCCTCGGCACCCTGTTCTACCGCTTCATCAGTGAAAATTTTGCCGCCTACCTCGAAGCGGGCGATGACGTCGACTACGCTTCTCTCCCCGACTCAATCATCAACGAAGAGATCAAATACGATGCCATCAAGACCAAGGGCTACTTCATCTACCCGAGCCAGCTTTTCTCCAAAATCCTCGCCACCGCGAACACCAACGAGAGCCTGAACACCGACCTCGCTGCCATCTTCTCGGCCATCGAGAGTTCCGCCAATGGCTATCCTTCAGAGCAAGACATCAAGGGCTTGTTCGCGGATTTCGACACCACCAGCAATCGCCTTGGCAACACCGTCAAAGACAAAAACCTGCGCCTCGCCGCCGTGCTCACACGTGTCGGTGAAATGGACTTCGGAGACTTTGAAGGCAGCCAGATCGACCTTTTCGGCGACGCATACGAATTCCTCATCTCCAATTACGCCGCCAACGCCGGTAAATCCGGAGGCGAGTTCTTCACGCCCACTCACGTCTCCCAGCTCATTGCCCAATTAGCGATGCACAAGCAAACCAGCGTCAACAAGATCTATGACCCCGCCGCCGGTTCTGGCTCATTGCTGCTACAGGCGAAAAAACACTTCGACGCCCACATCATCGAGGACGGCTTCTTCGGGCAGGAAATCAACCACACCACCTACAACTTGGCGCGGATGAACATGTTCCTGCACAACATCAACTACGATAAGTTCAACATCCAGCTCGGCAATACCCTCACCGATCCCCATTTCCTCGGCGACAAGCCCTTCGATGCCATCGTTTCCAATCCGCCTTACTCCATCAAATGGAAAGGCAGTGATGATCCGACCCTCATTAACGACGACCGCTTTGCTCCAGCCGGAGTGCTCGCTCCGAAGTCGAAAGCTGACTTCGCCTTCGTCCTCCACGCCCTGAGCTACCTTTCCGCCAAAGGCCGCGCCGCCATCGTCTGCTTCCCCGGCATCTTCTACCGCGGAGGGGCCGAGCAAAAAATCCGCCAATACCTGATCGATAACAATTACGTGGAAACGGTGATCTCCCTCGCGCCCAACCTCTTCTTCGGCACCACCATCGCGGTGAACATCCTCGTGCTCTCCAAGCACAAACCCGACACCCGCACCCAGTTCATCGATGCTAGCGGCCTTTTCAAAAAGGAAACCAACAACAACACACTCACCGATGATCACGTCGGGCGCATCATGGAGGTCTTCGACACCAAGGAAAACGTCACCCACTTTGCCATCTCGGTGGATCACGCCACGGTCGCCGAGAAAGACTACAACCTCTCCGTCAGCACCTACGTCGAAGCGAAGGACAACCGCGAAGTCGTGGACATTGCCGAGCTGAATGCGGAACTCAAAACAACCGTCGCCAAGATCGACCGCCTGCGTGCGGACATCGATGCCATCGTGGCGGAAATCGAACAGTAAACGAACCACGAATGAACACAAATAGCCACGAATCAGAATTTAGATTAATGATTAAACCTTTTCTCTATAATATCTTAAAAACCATTCGTGAAAATTCGTGTCCATTCGTGGTTAAAAATCTAACTTAAAAAGAAAGGAACCACAAATGAACACCAATAAACACGAATTATTGTTGAAAGAGGAAGTCTTCCAAATTGTTGGCTGTGCTATGGAGATATTAAACACGCTTGGGCATGGGTTATTGGAAAAGCCTTACGAGAATGCCCTTGTGGTTGAATTCAAGCTTCGCGGCATTCCATGGGCACAGCAGCCGAGATTCCCTGTGGTCTACAAGTTAGTCAACGTTGGTGAGTATATCCCCGACCTGATCGCCTTTGATTCGATTAT
>JANORE010000235.1:0-5391 GCA_031415155.1 Akkermansiaceae bacterium
GGTGCAATCAATTCAGCAATGTTTCTACCAATGACTTCGAGACTGGCGATCCGCAGGTGGACCGCCTCACTGAAACGACTCGACCAAGGCCACTGGATCCCACTCGTTTCACGGCGGTGGATGAACTTAACAGCTGGAATATTGTGCGTCTCGGCACTCGGAATCGTTTGCTGACGAAGCGAGATAACCAGAGCTTCGAATGGCTCTATATGGAAACCTACATTGATGCTTTCATCAACGATCCCGAGGGCACGCGAAACTTCTCCAATATTTACAATGACATTCGTTGGCAGCCACTGGCCTGGCTCGGCGTGGATGTGGATTCCCAATTTCCCCTCGCGGGTGATGGCTCAGGATTCAACGAGTTTAGCAGTCGCGTGCGTTTCATGCCGACCCAGAATTTCGAGTTCTCCTTCGGCTATCGGTATCTCAGCAATCATCCGGTATTCGTGGACTCTAACAGACTTAGTTTCCAAACTTATTCCCGTTTAAATGAGAACTGGGGCATCGGCACTCGGCATATCATTGAGCTGGATGACAGCACCTTCGAGCTTGAGCAATACACTCTGCATCGAGACTTGGGAAATTGGGTCGCGGGTATGGGCCTGACTCACCGCGATAATCGCCTCAAACAAGAGTACGGAGTGATCTTCAGTCTCACCCTCAAAGATTTCCCATCGGTCTCCTTGCCTTTCGAAATTGATGGCGAATAGTAGCGGCCTAATGACGATTTCTCCTAGCTCACTTCTCGCCGCATTGCACTGGCGTTACGCCACCAAAAAATTCGATTCTGCCGGTAAAATTTCTGCCGAGATATGGGAAACCCTCGAACAATCTCTCATTCTCACTCCCTCTTCTTTCGGACTTCAGCCGTGGAAATTTCTCGTCATTCAAGATACCCATGTCCGCGAAAAACTTCGCTCAGAATCTTGGGGGCAGCCACAAGTCACCGATGCTTCGCACTATGTCGTTCTCGCGGCTCGCACGGATCTGGATTCTAACGATATTGATCAATGGCTGAAATGTATGGCCGCCACGCAGAATACGAGTCCGGAGGCCGTCGCTGCTTATCGAGGAGTTATTGAAAATTTCACCCAAGCTATGACCCAAGAAGCACGGCATGTATGGAATAGCCGCCAAGTTTATATCGCGCTAGGCCAGCTCATGACGACCGCTGCGGTGCTTGGAATCGATACTTGCCCGATGGAAGGGATCAATCCGGCGGGATACGACCAGATTTTAAACTTAGAAGGTTCCGGCTACGCGACTGCGGTAGCCTGCGCTCTGGGCCATCGTGCCGCAGATGATAAATATATCCAGATCCCCAAGGCACGGTTCGATCCATCTCGGGTCATTCAGCATATTTGATAACCCCGACCGCTTGGAGAAATTCCTATTCCTTTTCTGGCCGGATCCCAAGAATCTTCCGAACATCCTCTAAGATACGCATGGACATTTCCTCCGTGAGCGGCCTGTCTTTTTTCACTCCGGTGAAACCAATGTTGAGAGTGTAGACGACTCCTTGGGCGGATTCTGTCTGACCTGCATCCACAAAAAGCCGTTTCGCTAACTCATCTGCCGCCGCTTCATCCGATGCCATTTCAAATTTCTTAGGAAGTCCTAAGTCTTTGCTCATTTGAATCAAAATCTCTTTGCTGGCCAGTTTTTGCCGTAATTCTTTCGCCAAATCGGTTCGTTGTTGGAGAGAAAGCTCCGGGTTAAGCGGCATCGGAACCCAGACCGGATAAGGTCGATTCTGCCGATGCTTCCAGTAGGCGAAGCCACCGCCACCCACCACCAGCATCATCGCCACCACCCCTAAAATAATCCAACGTTGCATCGCGGGCGGTTATAAATCATTCAACGCACCCGCCAAGCTACAATTTTATGGAATATCCCATCACCACCGCTACCGTCGAAACGCTTTCTAACGGCCTTACTCTGATCCTTGATCCCGACTCCACCGCGCCAGTCGTCAGCGCGCAAATCTGGGTGGCCACTGGCTCAATGCATGAGGATGCCCATCTCGGTGCGGGCATTTCCCACTTCCTTGAGCACATGGTTTTCAAAGGCACTCGTGATGATGATATGGACACTCTGGCAGACACCGTGCAGGCCGCAGGCGGGCACTGGAATGCCTACACCAGCTTTGATCGCACCGTTTATTACATCGACGGTCCGAGTGATTCGTTGTCGGTTTTTTTGAGAGTTCTGACAGGTCTTGTCTTCTATCCCACGCTGCCTGAGTCCGAATTTGACAAGGAAAAAGACGTCATCCGCCGCGAGATCGACATGGGGCTGGATGATCCAGACAACGCCGCATCCCGACTGCTATTTTCCACCGTTTTCATCCAGGATCCACGCCGTCATCCCGTCATCGGCCATCGCCATTTATTCGATGCGATCCGTCATGAAGACCTGATTCATTACCACCGCACCCGCTACTCGCCAGACCGCTGCTTCGTCGTCCTTTCTGGAGATTTCGATGCCGCCGAGGCGCGGAAAATGGTGGCTGCGCTCACTGCCGATTGCCTGCCTAGCGGTGGCCGCGAAGCACTCGTCGCCGTCGATCCTCCGCAGATGGGGCCACGCCGTGCTCGTGAAACCTTCGCCGTGCCGACGAGCCGGATCTCTCTTGCTTGGAAAACTCCGGCACTCGATCACCCAGATGCGCCTGCCTTCGATCTACTTGCCGCGATTCTCGGGCGTGGCCGGGCGTCTCGCCTCCACCGCAGCCTGCGTGAGGAAAAGGAATTGGCACTCGAAATTTCCGCATTCTCGTGGACCGGGCCAGGCCGGGAAGGCTTGCTCGCCGCCTCTGCCGATGCCGAGCCCGCCAAGCGTGACGCACTCATCGAGGCCATCTTGCTCGAAGTCGCCGCCGTGGCCGCGAGTGCCCTCGATGAAGATCTCGCCAAGGCAAAACGCCAGATCGCGGCCAGCCAATTTCGCAGCCTTACCACCGCTTCTGGTCGTGCGGCTGACCTCGCCTCTAACTGGCACGAAGCCCGTGATCTGGATTTCACCCGCCGCTATCTCGCCGCCATTCAAGCAGTCACTCCGGCAGATATTTGCCGCGTCGCGGAAACTCTGACCGACGACCGACTCACGCTGACGATTCTGGATCCGCTCGCCGCCCCCGCCCCGATCCGCCATGCGAAACTCACTCGTGCCCGCGAGGACATCCAAGTACACACCTTGCCGAATGGCTTGATGCTGGCGCTCATTCCTGACCATCGCGTGCCGCTCATCCATTTCCAAGCCGCCGTCCGTGGTGGATTACCTTCCGAGCTTCCCGAGACGAACGGGCTGAACCAGCTCCTCGCCTCGACTCTGGCCAAAGGCACGCTCACTCGCACCGCCCATGAAATCGCGCTCACCTTAGAGTCACTCGGCGCATCGATCAGCGCGAATACGGGGAACAATGCGCTGCTCATTCAAGCGGCAGGTCTTGCACCAGACTTCGCCATCATCGCCGATGTTTTCTCAGAAGTGATTCTTTCGCCTGCGTTGCCCAGCGATGCGATGGGCCGGGAAAAAGCCAGTCAGCTCGCCTCGTTAGAAGAAGCCTTACAAGATCCGCTGCACACGGGATTCCGAGCACTGCGCCAAGCCATTTTCAGCGGCACGGGCTACGGACTGGATGCACTCGGCTCAGTGGAAAGCCTAACCGCGCTGGATCGTCCTGACCTCAGCGCTCACCACTCGCGGCTCTTCAATGCCTCTAACATCACGCTCACCATCGCCGGGGATTTCGATCCGGTGGAGACTCTCGCCATCCTTTCAGAGAAATTTTCCGCACTTCCCGCAGGCCAGAAATGGGCAGCTCCTGACAGCCAACTCGCCATCGGCGGCGATTTCACCCATCATTTACCGAAGAAGCAAGCGGTGCTCACCATCGGCTTTCCCGGAGTCGGTGTCAGTGCGACGGATCGCCACGCACTGGCGATGATCCAGGAATATGCGTCCGACATGGCGGGACCGCTTTTCACTCGCATCCGCGAAGAACTCGGCCTCGCCTACCAAGTCGGCGCGACGCAATTCCTCGGCTACGATGCTGGGCTATTCACGTTTTATGTGGCGACTTCTCCTGAGCAAGTCGAGCTGGCACGTCTCGAGCTGTTAGTAGAGATCGGGAAAATCGCGGCTGCTGGCATTCCAGACGAGGCCTTCGATCGTGTCCGCTCCACCGTGCTCAGCGGACTCGCCATCCAACAGCAGTCGCCATCTTCCATCGCGCGCAATGTCGCTCTCGATCTTTTGTTCGGCCACCCTGCCGACCAACATCGCCATCTTCCCGCGATCTATCAGGCGCTGACGGCCAGCCAGGTGAGAGAAATCGCCAGCCGCATTTTTTCTGTGACTCCCACCCTCGTCACCGTGTTGCCCCAGGCCGATCCGATGAGTTAAGCGGCATCACACGGGGTGTGACCCACAGCCACTCACATTTCTCGACTCTTCTGAAAAGCTCGCCCAAGCTCCGGCCATGAAACGTCTTTTCTTGCTCGATGGCATGGCTCTGATTTACCGCGCCCACTTCGCATTCATCCAAGCACCCATCCGCAACTCCAAAGGCGTCAATACCTCCGCACTCTACGGCTTCATCAACACGCTGCTGTCGATCTTGGAAAAGGAAAATCCGACGCACCTCGGGGTCGCGTTTGATACTTCCGCGCCGACGCCACGGCATCTGAAATTTCCCGCCTACAAGGCCCAGCGCGATGAGATGCCGGAGGAGCTAGCCGCCGCCATTCCGCATGTGAAATCTCTCTGCCGCGCATTTCATATCCCTGTGTTAGAAGTCGATGGCTACGAGGCGGATGACATCATCGGCACCCTGGTAAAACGAGCGGAAGCCGCCGATTTCGACTCATTCATGGTCACGCCGGACAAAGACTTCGCCCAACTGATTTCTGCCCAAACCTGCATGTGGAAGCCCGGACGAAAAGGCTCCGACCATGAAGTCATCGACCTCACAGCGATGCTGAAACATTGGGAGATTGAGCGCCCCGAGCAAGTCATCGACATCCTTGGTCTGTGGGGCGATGCCGCAGATAACATTCCAGGAATTCCTGGCATTGGCGAAAAGACGGCCAAAAAACTCATCCAGGAATTTGGCTCCATCGAAGGCTTGATCGCGAACCGTTCGAAATTGAAGGGAAAACAAAAGGAAAACGTCGAGACCTACGCCGATCAGGCACTACTTTCTAAAGATCTCGCTACGATCATTCTCGATGTCCCGATCCATACGACATGGGACGATCTGATCCTTTCCCCACGCGATGAGGAAGCTCTGAAAGCGCTCTTCAATGAGTTTGAATTTCGCACTCTCACCAAGCGGCTTTTCCCAGACGTGGCGGCGATTTCTAACCGCCCAGCCGCTGAAGAAGT
>JANORE010000236.1:0-2297 GCA_031415155.1 Akkermansiaceae bacterium
GGTCTTGCCTTCACCGAGCGGGGTTGGGTTGATGGCGGTCGAGAATGGACGATAGCCTGTGGCGAGGAGCGGCTTGAGTTGATCGAGCAAGGTGAGTAGCCGCTGCTCATTTTTCGCATCGCTACCAGTATCACCGAGGAAACCTCCAAGCTGGGGAAGCAGGTCTTCCAGAGGGATCTTGATTTCGCTGACGCCGATACCTGCCTCTTGCTCTTGGATCACATAAAACTGTCGTAAGATCGCGACGAGGAGAGATTGCTCGATGGTCAAGCGCTGGCGGCGGACAAGTGGGTGATTCCATTCCTCGTCTGGATTCGCTGCATTTTCCGCGATGCATAGAATCGCTAGGCCACGGATCTCATCGAGCTTCAGGGTAAGATCAAGTGGCTCAAGTGCGGTGTTGATTTCGTTTCGCAAGCGCATGATCTTCGCGAATAGAGCAGGCTTGCGGTCACTGCCGATGAAGCCTGACTTCAGAAGTTCTTGGACGGCCGCCTTCACATCAAGGCGTGCGGCGGTTGCGGGATCTGGAGAAATTGGTGGCGGGTCGATCATCCCAAAGTATCAGGTTGTATTTTTTCTAAGGCGGACGCTTCCAGCACAACATGAGGCGCCGAGAAGCGGGTCCAGTTTCCTGACCGATCACTGAGGTCAATGGATTCTCGCTTGTCATCAAATGGCACTTCCGCCTCTCGCGCAATGCCAAGCCAATAGCCCAAGGTTTCCAGATCGTGAGTGGGTGGCAGGGCTTCGGCCAGTTCTCCGATGCTGCAACTGCGCTCGGCAATACGGAGAAAATCCAGCGTGCTTTCGAAAAGCGACTGACGGTCCAGTCCATCAAACGCGTCCCAGAAGTCTTCTCCCAGATCATCGAGATTTGCATGGGTTTCACCGAGATCCAGTTCGCCCGCTGCGTCCGCGGATTCTTCCTTGAAACGCAAGCGCTGGACGAGCGGCAGGAGTGGCACCGCCACCGCAATCGGCGGCAATGGCCCTGGGCTGCGCCGCACCGAGCTCGATGACCAGTCGATGTCGATGGCAGTTTCTAAAATATCATTCAACAGGGCACCGACCCGGTGGTGTTCATTGGCGAGTCCCGCCTTGATGAATCCCCGCACATCACGTTCACCGCGCGCCCGGGCCTGGATGACCCGCTCCGACTCTCGGACGAGTCCGGGAACCAGCCAACGCAACTCCGTGCTTTGTCGCCGATTGAGAGCTTCAGAAGCTGCCGCATTCGTCAAAATGGTCTTCAATTGGGCTTTCATCTGATCCAACTCCACGGAACGCCCGAGTTGCTCATAGAACCCATCGAACACCTGTCCCTCCGCAGTTTTCAAGAGGGCGTCATGCCCGTCGAGCATGCGGTCTAGCACACTGCCACGGTTCTGATCGCTGCGCACGATTTCATGCCGGAGCTGCCTGTCTGCCTCGCGGTAGGAATCTTCGACGCGGCGGAAATCCGCCCGCAAGCTGAGGGCCAACTGATAGACTTCACGGATTCCCTCGCGGGCGCGGGTGTCGCTGAGGACCTCGAATTCACCGCGTTCCACCTGCGCGAGTTCATTTTCCAAGGCCGCGATTCGCTTTTTGAGATGGATGGCGCGGCTCGCGGGCGTGGGGTTGAGCCGAGCTTCGAGATTCTCAATTTCCCGTTGCACCGTGCCGAGGCGGGAAGCGGTGGACGTCATCACCTCATCTTCCAGGCTATCGACGAAGTTGAACGCCTTCTGCAACGCATCCGTGGCGAGTAGTTTTCCTTCGCGCTCGACGACGAGTCCGCGCTTGATCCAGTCACGCAATTCCCTGCGCGAGGCTTGGGTGAAATCGCTATCAGGAAGATCGAATTCCTGCGAGAGGGCATGCTCGGTGAAGATCTCGGCCAATCCCTGGATGGCATCATCCCAAGCGATCTCGCCTTGGTTTTGCTCGAACATGGGCTTGAGACAGCTCAACACCAAGGGTGCCCGGCGCGCAGCCAGAAGATTCCACGCGGAGTGGGTGCTCCGAGCGCGAATGTATTTTCTGCAAACTTCCTTACTCACTTCGAGGTCACGTTACGGCTCTCGAAGTGCCTTGGAAATATCAGAATTTCGGTTTGCTGAAATACAGCTTTGGCTCGATTGATCGCGCCAGCGGCATCAATTCGAGGAAAATGGCTTCATCCCGGAAACGTTGAGCGACCCAACGCAAGCGGCAGGGCTGTTCGGCGCAATTCACAAATCTCGATAGTCACGGAAATTTGCTCTTAATAGCTCATCACTCGATTCATGGCGGAGGGGGTGGGATTCGAACCC
>JANORE010000237.1:0-4014 GCA_031415155.1 Akkermansiaceae bacterium
TTTCTGATTTGAATTTCCTCGCTGCCATTTTTCTGACGTTACTGATTTTCCTGTCTGCGGGAATCTCTCCGGTGTTCGCCAAAGTGGTTTTTCCTGAAGTTACGAGCGGCCTGCTACACGAAGCGAACCAAGCCGATGCCACCAAAACCTATCACTTCTACCAAGTCGGCAGCACCATCGCCCGCACCGACGACGCGGGAAAAGTCATTGGTCGCATGGCTTACTCCGCCTACGGGCTAACCACCTTCACCGAAGGCGACATGGCCACCCCCTTCCGCTACAACGGCCAAGCCGGAGTCATCACCGAGAAAAACGGCCTGCTCCACATGCGAGCCAGATACTACAGCCCCTATCTCATGCGTTTCCTGAACGCCGACCCGATTGGATTCAGCGGCGGCAGCAACTGGTATAGTTTCGCAGATGGGAATCCGATTTCACTGAGCGATCCGTTTGGGTTGTGTGCTTGTGGTGGAAATGGGTTTTGGAGCGGTCTAGGGGAAAACCTTCGTGTTGGAGGACAAATGCAATTGGGACATCTGAAAAATGCCTACAGTACGGCGGAATCTGTGTTCTGGAATTCAGTAGGGGCAACTGCCGAGTTGGCGAATTTACCATGGGAAATATCCGGACTCGATCCGATGGCCTTGGGTCCACTTGGAGGGAGTTAATTCGCCATGTTCAGCGGGATTTCCAGTTTCGCGAAAATGCGAAATCAAGGAGTAGCCGCAAATAGTGGAGGGGCGCAGGTGTTGAGAAACCAAGCTCCCGGAAATGCCGCACGCGACGCCATCGCCGCCTCTCGTCCCGGCAGTTTGATTGAGCAAAACTTCCGAGTGACTGGCGGCTTACGACGGGTGGACGTGCTTGATGGAGCCACGGCCATCGAATCAAAAGTCGGAAGAACCAGCCTCACGCCTGCCGTTCGCCAAGAATTGGCCCGGGACATTAAGATCATGCGATCCGATCAGGGGGTAAATGCCGTCGAGTGGCACTTCTCACCAAGCGGAACAACCGGACTCGGTGGGCCGACCGGTCCGCTTCGCGCCAAGCTCAACAAGTTTGGAATCCCCATCGTGGAATGAACTGAACAATGACCTTCAACGAACTACAGCAAGCCGCAGATACGGCCATGAATGAAACTTTGACCAGCGCGGGCTTTCGGCGCACGGCTCCGGGCACATGGAACCGCCGCAGCGGTGACGAACTGAGCGTTGTCCAGCTTCAGAAACAGAGTGCCGCTGAATCCTTTTGTGTAAACCTTGGTGTCCACTACAGCTTTTTACCGAAAGCGGGCAGCCAAGCACTGCTGGAGGGCGACCAAATCGAGCTTCCTGACTGCGAGGTAAAGCTGCGGCTCACGGAGCGACCGTCCGACAAGGATCAGTGGTGGCCGATCTCGGAGACGAGTGTTGCTCAGGTCGCCAGTCTCCTGATGAGTCGGGGCTTGACAGCATTCGATGCGTATCGTGTGAGTGGCGGAATAACAGCGATAGATGCGAAGAGCATTGAGAGCGGCAATCCCGGCCTCTTCTTGGCTTCCATCAGTAAAGGCCGAGCCTGTTTGCTTCTCGCCCTCCGCCACGAACAGTTGGGCACCAAGGAGAAATGCATCGAAGCCGCTACTATTGGATTGAAGCTGGTCGGCAGCATGGCTGTTGGCACGAAGAAGGCGCTCAAGGACATCCTGAAGCGTTGCTGCGAATCGGCCTAACTCTTTCCAAGACCGTCGCTCCGCACCGCCAAATATCCCAATGTGCTGTCACGCGTGCTGCTAGTCTTCGGGGCCATGTGACGTGCGTGGTGTAATGCTGCATCTCGGTCCGGGCGCCTCCTAAAAATTCTTAACGGTCCGTAATAAACGAGGTTTCTATTTGTCATCATCTTGGTGTTTTCAGGCTTCCCCTGCAGTCACCGATTTGAGAGACATTTTTAAATATCAGATAAATAAACAAGATGTTGTTTCTCGCCGACGACTGGAACACTCCATCGGGCCAGTATTAAGTGACCCGGGACCTCTGTAACCTCGTCACGTCATACAGTGACGGCTGCGGCGACTGCTATTGGGGAGTCTTCTTCGTTGATAACACCCCTGCTGCCGTATGAATGGAGTGTCAAAACGCTATTTGATGATGCAAATCACAAGGCAATGCCAGCTTTCAAAGCACTTTCCCCTGCGCCAAAGTGTACACCAGCGGATTGATATCGACTGTAATTTCTAACTCAGGGTCCTCTGCGTTCCTTGGCGCAACACGTAGTGATCGTGCATGCTCCCACATGAATCCCAAGATCGAAGTCAGGTGATTGGTGACGAGGAATTTCTTTTTTGCCTTCTTCCGCTAGGCGGCCACATGGCTACTATCTCTTTAATCATCAGTGTTATGAAATCAATCACCTGAACACAATTCATGTGAATTACCATTGATGATGAATTCAATTCATTTTAGCAATCGGTGGAATTGCTCATTTAAATCCACCTAAAAACTTGAGCTGGCACAGCCAATGCTAAAATGGGTAAGAAGATTTTATGACCATGGCTGATCTAAATAACTCAGGTTTCACGAAGGAGCAAACTTCTTACATTACGGGGTTTGTCTCCGGAATTCTTCAAGGCCGTGAGCTACCATTCCTTGGTCAGGATTCACAAAATCGTTTCACTCATGAGCCATCTCAAGCCGTTGAAAACGTGCATGGCACGCTTGTCGAAGACCTCTGTCGCGAAGAACAAATTAAACACGAGAAACATGGTCTCGATTGCTACGATGCGATTTTTTCCAATGCGGAAACCAATTCTTTCCCGGTGGATGGCGATGTCTTTCGTTATAAATTCCACGGTCTTTTCTTCGTCACTCCTGCTCAGGAAAGCTTAATGCTGCGGTGCCGAGTCGCTGGCGGCGCACTCTCCGCACATCAATTCCGTGGTCTCGCAGAAATCGCCGCTGACTGGGGGCCGGGACATACGGATCTAACGACTCGTGGGAATCTTCAAGTCCGCGAACTCATGCCCAAGGATTGCCCGGACGTGTTGATGAAGCTCGCGGATCTCGGGCTGACTTCCCAAGGAGCAGGTGCCGATAATGTCCGTAATATCACGGCCACGGCGACCACCGGATTTGACCCCACCGAGCTGCTCGATGTATTGCCTTACGCGCGGGCGATTCATTACTATATTTTAAAAAATCGCGACCTTTTCGGACTGCCACGGAAGTTCAATATTTCCTACGACTCCGGTGGTGCCGTTTCTACTTGCACCGATACGAATGACATCGGCTTCTACGCCGTGAAAGTCGGGGAAAATCAAGGCGTCGAGCCGGGGATTTATTTTCGGATGCAGCTCTGCGGCATCACCGGGCACAAGCAATTCGCCAGTGATTGCGGCGTTCTCCTCACACCTGCGGAAACGGTGCCTGTTGCCGCCGCGCTCATGAGAGTTTTCATCGAGAATGGCGACCGCACCAATCGTAAAAAAGCTCGCTTGAAATACCTCGTCGATGACTGGGGCGTTATCAAAATGCTCGAGGAAACTGCCAAAAAACTGAGTTTTCCGCTGCGCCACTTACCCCTCGAAGCCTGCGAGCCATCTTTGCCAAAAATCAAGCACGGCCATCTGGGAATCCATCCACAAACCGATGGAAAAAACTACCTCGGAGTTCTTACGCCAGTCGGTCGCATGTCTTGCCAGCAAATGCATGACATCGCAGCCATTGCAGACCGTTATGGGCGTGGTGAAATCCGGCTCACAGTTTGGCAAAATTTAATCATTCCCGGCATCCCAGACGATCAACTAGATGCTGCGACTGCCGCCGTGATTGCCACGGGTTTCGACTATCGCCCAGCCACGATCACTGGCGGGATCATCGCCTGCACCGGCAGTCAAGGTTGCAAATACGCCGCTGCCGACACCAAGGGAAATGCGGTCGCGCTCGGTCAATATCTCGAATCTCGCGTCAAGCTCGATGAACCCGTGAACATTCATCTCACCGGTTGCAATCATTCCTGCGCCCAACATTACATCGG
>JANORE010000238.1:0-1954 GCA_031415155.1 Akkermansiaceae bacterium
ATCCGTGCCGACATCGCCGAGGAAGATCACATCGTATTTCGCGAGGTCTTCGAGTTTTTTAGGGAATTCCGGGATGTAGTGTTGGCCCTCGCCCATGCCGAGCGCCGGATGGAAAAGTAAGCATGAAAGCTCCACGCCGGGATCCCGTGACAGCGCATTTCTCAGGAAGCGATATTCCCAACGCGGCTGACTCTCGATGACGAGCACGCGGATTTTTTCCGGGCGTCCGGCGATGTTGAATTTCCGAGAATTATTCGTCGGCACCAGCTCGCCATCTGTGACGGGGATGGATAATTCCAGCGTGGAAGCGCCTTCCTTTTCCAAGCGCCAGAGGATGGAGTCGTAGGTTTCTGATTGCGGCTGAAGCAGGATATTCTTGGTCCGCTCTTTGCCCGATTCATCGCGGAGACGGACGATGGTGCGGACTTGGCGATCCAACGAGGAGCGGATGGAGAAAGGAATCTGCACGTTTTCCCCGACGATTCCATAAGTCGGCGCGGTGACGGATAGGAGATCCAGATCGGGAAGGCGGACATTGCTCCCGACGGGGATTGGGAAAATAGGGACGCCGCGGAGCCGGAGTTTCTGGGCGGCAGCCACGGGCGGCTGGCCCAGGTTATAGTCGCCATCACTCAGCATGATGACGGCCCGGAGATTCGTAGATTTCGTGAGGAGATCGCTGAGCGGGGAGTCGAGGTCGGTGCCGGAAGAAGGGGATCCTTGAGGGTCGGGAGTTGAGAGAGAAGAGGCGAATGGAGTGGTGATGACTTCGTTCGCGCCCTGGGCGGCGAGAGGTTTCCAGAGTTCAGAAGCGAGGGCTTTCGCCACCCAATCTGCCCGCGAGACGACTTCCGATTTCTCGGATAAAATCGGCGGCAAGGTCGCATCCATAGTCGTCATCGACTTGGAATCGTCCCAAAGAATCGCGATTTGCGGCTTCGTATTCGGGTGAATGGTGGTTAGCCATTCCGGCTGCCAGAGTAAGATCACCACGGCCAGCACACAGATAAAACGCAAGCACTCTAGCACAGCGGTGCGCTTCGGGTGTGGGCTACGTTTCCAAGATAACACAGACAAAACACCCACCACGATCAACGCAATGATGCCGATCCAGAGGGTGGTGGGAGTGGGTGAGAGATGAAGCAAGAGTGGGTGTTCGTGTTCAGTTTTCAGGAAAGAGAAGGAAGTGCCGAATGGGTAAGTGCCAAATCAAGGATCCGAGTGAGTTTGGGGAAATATTGAGCGGCTTGAGATAATCTTCTGGGAGGATTTCGCCATGTGTGATCGGATCCATGGATGTTACCTATAACGTTGTGCGTGATATTCAATGGTAATTGCAGATTTCATCGCTATCCGTTAAGACTTCTTAAATTTTGTCGTGTAGTGTGAGAAAATTTGTAACATCCAGAGTTGATCCCGTGTAGAACTGACCCGTGACTGAGCCAATTGATCACCCGAATCCAAAATTCTCCGGTCCCTGCGAGTCTCCAAGCAGTAGCACCCATCCAAAGACCACGTCTCACTCATCGCCACCCCGTCTGATCCAACGGCTGCACGAGCAGTTTGTCGGACTTAAAAATCCATCCAAAATCAGCATATAGACTTTTCGATCCAAGCCGACACGGTATTCGGTAGTCAATTTTTACAAATTTCTGAAAGCAGTTCACCCCATGCGACCTATCAGTTAGATACCCCCCTTAGCTACCACTATATGTCGTTTTGAAGGCGTCAGTTTTAGTTTTATTTTGAGCTTTTCAAATCCGACAGGCTGTTAGGAACTACATACCAAAAGCAAATCTCAAGCAATTCAATGAATCAACTCCATAAATCCATGCGCAGAAGCCATCTCCAAAAAGCATCCTTAGGCACGGTGCTATTACTGCTCTTTACCGTAAAATCGGCATACACCCAAGTTTCAGACTCTGGAGTTACCATTTTTGAGGCTCCCTTCACC
>JANORE010000239.1:0-2362 GCA_031415155.1 Akkermansiaceae bacterium
TCCGTTGCCACTTGCACAAGCTTTCTCAAGGATGGCCGAGCTGATGGCCGAAACGATCCCTGCTGTTGAAATCAAAAACTTGGTGAAGGATTTTAAAACGACCTTCCGCAAGCAGATGCTGCGTGCCGTGGACGGAGTTTCCATCAAAATCATGCCGGGCGAGGTCTACGGATTGATCGGACCCAATGGTTCGGGGAAATCGACGACGATGAAAGCGTTGCTGGGATTGGTCGCGCCGACTGCGGGAAGTTGCTCCATTTTCGGCAAAGATTCGCTTAAGGTGGATTCGCGAAATGATGTCGGATTCCTGCCGGAAAATCCTTATTTTTACAAACATCTGAGCGGCCAAGAAACCCTGAAATTCTACGGAAAACTATGTGGCTTAAAGGGCAAGAACTTAGAAGATCGTATCCGTGAGCTGCTCGCCCTCGTCGATCTAGAAAGTGCGCGAGACCGGCGGCTCGGTGGCTATTCGAAGGGAATGTTGCAGCGCATCGGGCTGGCACAGGCACTGGTGCAAGAGCCGCGATTGGTAATCCTCGATGAGCCGACGGCCGGCGTGGACCCGATCGGCTCACGGCAGATCCGGGATTTGATCCTGAAGTTGCGGGAGCGTGGCATCACCGTTTTTCTGTGTTCTCACTTGCTCGAACAGGTGCAGGAGGTTTGCGACCATGTGGGGATTATTTTCAAAGGAAAAATGGTGAAGGAAGGTCGGCTGGATGATCTGATCGCCATCGAAGACCAGACCGAAATCGTGCTGAAAGACGCCAGCCCGGAGCTGATTTCGCAAATCACCGAGCTGGTCCGGGCCTCGTCCGGCGCTTCACTGGTCCGGACCGGCAAGCCACGAACCACGCTGGAGCGGCTTTTCCTCCGCGAGACGAACCAAGGAGGTGACCGATGAATCTTTCTTCCGCCAAAGGCTCGCATGTGAGCCGGATCCTCGTCATCGCCATGCACGCCTTCACGCAGTTGGTGCGGATGAAGGTGTTCTATTTCCTCGCGGTTTTCGCCGTAATCGCCATCGCGAGTAATTTCTTCGATCTGCCGCAACACTCAGGGCCGGAAGCGCTGGGAGTGAATGTTTTACGCTCCATCAAAAGCTGGTCGCTCGGGACGATGACGCTGTTTTCCGTGGTGCTTTCCATCGTGGCAACGGCGCTTTTGTTACCTAAAGATGTCGAAGATCGGACGCTTTACACCATTCTCGCGAAGCCAGTGCCGAGGTTTGACTATCTCGCGGGGAAATTACTGGGCGTGCTGATGCTGGTTTTCGTCTCGCTGGCTCTCATGGATCTGCTGATGACGGGGGTGCTGCAAATCCGCACGGGGATGGTGATGGAGCAGCAAGTGGCGATGGCGCAGAGGCACGTCGCGATGCAGGAATTATCCCCAGATACGGCAGCCTTGGTGCTGAAGGAAACGGTGGATTCCGCGAGAGCAGAAGTGGCACTTCATGGTCCGAGCTGGTCGCTGCAAGGCGCGGTCGCGGCGGTGTTTTTACGGGCGTCGATCATGGCCTCGCTGGCACTGCTGATTTCCACGTTTTCCACCAGCACTCTATTTACCACGATCATCAGCTTTCTGATCTACTTCATCGGTCATTTCCAAGCCGATGCCCGCAATGCTTACTTGCAGGCTGGCCAAGCAGGTGAAGGAGTTTTCGCCAGATTGGTGTCATTGCTGGTGTCGCTCGTGCTGCCGGATTTTCAAAATTTCAATGTCATTGACGCCGTCATCGAAGGCCAAGCGATGCCGTTGCTGATCTTGGGAAAACTGGCCTTGGTGGCACTCTATTACGCCGTATTTTTCACGGTTGCCTCGTGGTTTATCTTTTCGGAAAAGGAATTTTAAGCTCGTGAACTCTTGGCAACGCAACGGCATTCTCACGGCGGCCCTGCTGGTCTTCGGAGCCGCGCGGTTGCCCTTCGAGGCGAGTCTGGCCAAGGAACTCCGTGCGGCGAATCTCACTCCAGCGCCACTAGAAATCGGCACGCGGGAAAAAATCGGGCAGACGAGTTCCGCAGTGGCTCTGGGTGGATTGCGGACGCTGGTGGCGACGTTTCTGAATTTGCGCGCCTTCTCGTTTTTTGAAGAACAACGTTGGGACGACGTGGCGGAGACCTTCGGGACCATCGTCGATCTCGCGCCACGGACTCGCTACTACTGGGAAACGGGCTCTTGGCATCAGTCCTATAATGCGGCCTCCTATTATTTAAACGATTCCAAGCTGCCACCGCTGCGGCGGCGTGAGGCATGGCGAGCCTCAATCCTCAAAGGCCGGGCATTTCTCGAACGAGGAATCCGTAATAATCCTCAGGACTGGAGCTTGCAGTCGAAGCTAGGATTCCTCCTCTCC
>JANORE010000240.1:0-9559 GCA_031415155.1 Akkermansiaceae bacterium
GCCGGTAGCGTTGCCTCATGGTTCGTATACCATAGCAGCTTGGTTGCTTGCGGTTGGTTTGCTTACCCTTGCGGGTAGCCCGTAAAACGAAACATCCGCAGTGATCAAAAAATTTACTTGTTCCCGCCATCGATCAACACCTCGCTGCGGTCAGCATCCCAGTTTCCTGCGCCGACGTCTTCTGGGGCGGGTATTCGGAGATCAGCCATCGGAAATTTCGGGATTTATAACGCAGACTCGCGAATCCTAATTCCTTGGCAGTTCCGGGAAATTTCACGAATCGTAGAAGGCGTTGTTTTATGATGAGTCGCAGCGGTTGAATGAGTCTTGCAAGTTCATGCCGTCTGAAAACAGATACGCTCTTTTCATCAACTCGCGGTAGCCAGCGACGAAAGATGTGGCTAGAAAACGGGCGTGTCTCTCAGCCCCAACTTCTTCATTCCGTAATGTCCGCCAAAGCCACTTGGAAAGTTAGCGCCGCCGTGATGGCCAGCCGAGTCCTCGGCCTCGCGCGGGAAATGATGTTTGCCGGGATCTTCGGCGGTAGCAAATGGATGGACTGCTTCTACCTCGCCTTCAAGGTGCCGAACTTATTGCGCGACTTGTTCGCAGAAGGGGCACTCTCGCAGGCATTTGTGACCACATTTTCCAAGAAGTTAAAAACAGAAGGCGAGGAATCCGCATGGGCGCTGGCGCATAAAATGATGACTCTGGCGGCGGTGTTCATGAGTCTAGTGACCGTCATCGGCATGGTGGCCGCGCCGTGGATTGTCGATTTACTCACCTCATTTTCTCGCAGTGGAAATTCCCCGCGTGTCTATAATCCTGAGGAAATCGTGCTTACCGTGACCATGGTGCGGGTGATGTATCCCTTCATCCTGCTCGTTTCTCTGGCCGCACTGGTGATGGGGATGCTGAATGCGCGGAACGTTTTCGGGATGCCGGCGCTTTCCTCGTGCTTCTTTAATCTCGGCTCCATGATCGGCGGCGCAGGCATCGGCTATTGGATGGATCCCACTTGGGGGCCGCAGAGTTTGGTCGGGTTTGCCATCGGCGTGGTCATCGGTGGACTCGCTCAATTAGTCTGTCAATTTCCCGCACTGCGGAAAGTGGGCTACCGCTTCGCCGCCGACTTCCACTGGCGAGACTCCGGCGTCCGGCAAATTTTAAAACTCATGGGTCCAGCCGTGATCGCCGCATCGGTCGTTCAGATCAATGTGGTGGTCAATGCGATGTTTGCTTACGGCGTGGGCGAGGGCGCGGTGAGCTGGTTGAGTTATGCATTCCGGCTCATGCAGTTACCCATCGGCGTCTTCGGGGTGGCGGTGGCGACGGTGACACTGCCAGCGCTTTCGCGGGCGGCGGTCGATGGAATCGGTGAGGATTTCCGCCCGACTCTGGCCAAGGGCCTGCGACTCGTCGCCTTCCTCGTGCTGCCGTCCACGCTCGGTCTGGTTTTACTCGCGGAACCGATCGTGAGTTTGCTTTATGAACGCGGGAGATTCGATGTGCTGGACCGGATGCAGACGGCAGCGGCACTTCGCGCGTATGGTTATGGGTTGTTATTTTACGCATGGCTCAAGGTCCTTCAGCCCGCTTTCTATGCGATTGATAAACGTTGGCTGCCGATGTTAGTCAGCATCTTCGCCCTTGGTCTGAATCTCGGCTTTAACTACCTTTTCGTCTTTGTTTTCAAGTGGGGCCACGAATCACTCGCACTGACTACCAGCATCACGGCCTCGGTGAACTTCATCATCCTCTTCCTCGCCATGCGGAAATTCGCAGGCGATCTGGGAACGGGCGAACTGCTGATTTTACTCATGAAATTAGTCGTCGCCGGAGCTGCGATGGGTGGGGTCTGCCTGCTCGCGAATCATCTGCTCTTCAGTCATCTCACCGAGACAAACTGGGTGGTCAAAGCTGGCGGGCTGGGTGGAACCATCGCCTTGGCCGCTGGAATTTACTTCGTGGCCTCCAAGCTCATGCGCGTCTCCGAGGCCGAGGATGCATTAGCGATGGTGATGCGGAAACTGAAACGCTGAAACCACAGATTCATCCATCCGAAAAGGCCGGGCATCAATCCTTAAACCGGAAAAACTGTCTGGGGGTGTTCGGGGCTTGGTTGAGCGTTAGGCTGAGGGTGCCAATAATACTGAGAGTCATATTTCGTTTTCAGGAGAGAAAAAGGCACCGCGAATCTCACGAATCTAGCGAATCTCAAGAATCCGCCCAGCTCTGGCTCTTTCTGATTCGTAAGATTCGCTCGATTCGCGGTGCCTCGTTGTCTTCGTCTTAAATTTTTTCACTTCGATGCTCAATGTTCGATGTTTAGCGTTCGATGTTCAATGTTCAAAAAAGGGGGTGGTTCCCGGAATGATTCTGGGATTGTGACATTTCATTCCTTGAAAGCTGAGATCATCTGACCAAGTTTGCATCTATGAAATTGACTCGCTTCATGTTTCCCCATTCTCATTTGGCATTCATCTCATTGGCGATTTCCTCTCCGTGTGCGCTGGCTGCCGTTGTTTCGTTCGGTGCGGTGGCGGAAACTTCCCTGTTTGAGCGTAATCCTGATGCGAATCTAGGCGGAACTTCTCTGGTTTCTGGAACGGGCCGGATCGGGGATCCTGCTCGTGGCTTGTTCCGATTTGATGTCAGCTCCCTTCCGGCGGGGGCGGTCATCACGAATGTGGTCGTCCAGCTTTATTGCATCCGCAGACCGGACCCGGACCAACTTCCTGGACCTGCGCCCTCCGATTTCAACCTGCATCGGCTTTTCGTGAACTGGGGAGAAGGGACTGGCAGCATCGCTTCAGGAACCCGTGCGAATCCGGGCGAGGCGACGTGGAATTCACGCATGCATGGAAGCACTCCGTGGGCCGCACCTGGCGCATTGATCGGCACCGAGTATGCGACGAATCCCAGTGCCACGACACCCGTGGATCAAATCGGGCTTTATTCGTGGGGTTCCTCTACGGAGCTCATCGACGATGTGCAAACTTGGCGAGCAGATCCCACCTCGAACTTCGGCTTTATCCTCGTGAGTGACAAAGAAAACACCGAAGGCACTGGAAGACGATTCTCGACCAAGGAGGCGCCCGACGTGGGGACGCCGCCGCAACTCATCATCACTTTCAACATGATTCCAGAGCCTTCGGTTTCAGGATTGCTGGTCCTCGCTGTCGGCGGTGTCAGTCTACGGCGGACTCGCCGCCTCACTTGCTGACCACATCGTCCTCGGTCCAGAGTCTTTGGTCGGGTCCGGCAGAATGGATCTCGATGACGTCGCTGGTGAGTTGATGGAAAAAATAGGGGGTGCCCCATGAGTCCAGAAGCTCGCCATTTCCGTTGACGGTCTGGCCCTCGGGTGGGCCGAGCATCGCTCCTTTGCTATTGCCGCCCATGATGGATTTCATGATCTCCGCATTTGTGCCGACAGGGCTCTCGCCGGTGGCCGCGCGGTAGTTGCGAAACATCAGGTGAATTTGATCGATGATCTCGCCGGTATTTGCATCTGGAGTGGTATGATGGACTGCCGAGCTTTCTTGAAATGACGGGGCGGTGAGTGGATTAGAAAAATCCCGGCGACTGGGCGCACGAGATTCTTCGGTGCGTGGTTTTGCCGTTACCACAGGACCGCCGGCAGCTACTGGAGATGATGTTTCGAAGGGAATGGCAGTTCCAGTGATGGCGGGTGGTTCAGGATTCGTGATGTTCTCTAACTTTTTGTTTTTTTGAGTCGGCATGATCCCTTGCGGTGAACTCATCCAGATGAAAACTGCCAGCAGAGCCACGATTCCGAGGGTGAGAACGGCGCGTGACTTCATTTCAGAGCGATTCAAGGAAGCCGAGGTTCGAAGAAGAGAAGCGTCCGAGATTCGGGAAAACCGTGTCGAGATTACTCGGATCCACGCCAAACCATTTCGCGAGAGTCGCCGCGTATTGATCCACGGAAGTCGTCGGAATCCAACGTCCCGTGTTGGTATCGTCAGGACCATTGACAGCGAGAGTCGGGAATTTCCCGTAGGTGGCGCCGCCTTTGACGGCACCGCCGACGACCATGTGGTGACCGCCCCAGCCGTGATCGCTGCCGAAGCCATTGCACGGAAATGTGCGGGTGAAATCACTCGCGGTGAAGGAGGTGACCGAGCTGCGGAGATCACTGCCGCCGCCTCTGACGGTGTCGATATTTCCCAGGGCAAGATGCAAGGCATGGATCGCTTTGCTGAGTTCTGTGAGAAGATTCGCATGTGGGCCGAGAACGACTTTGGCATGGTTCACCGTGGTCGCACCGGAATTGTTCGTTTGATTGGTATGGGTGTCGTAGCCACCGACTTGGATGAAGAAAATCTGACGTTTCATCCCGAGTCCGCCGGCCATCTCAGATCGACTACCCAGCTCGATGAGCCGAGCTACCATCTTCATCTGGCTCATGAGGCCAGAGTTGAACGCATTGCCTCCATTAGGAGCGGATATGGAGGTAGGAAAGCGATTGAACCAGTCGTTAGGCGAGGCAGGATTGACTTGATTGTCCAGGGCGAAGGTCAAGGCTTCTGCTTTCTTGATCGCATTATCGAGCACATCGGCGTAAGCCTTGGTCTGTAGATTGGCGGATGTTTTGTTAAAGCCGAGAAATGTATCCATCGCGGTTTTCCGGGTGCCTACGACACCGGTGAGATTCACCGCGCCACCTGTGGTGATGGCGTATTGTGGTGCGGCATTGGCACTTCCGACTTGGAAAATATTTGAGCCGGCGAGAGTCACCGCCATGGAGATTTTCCCGCCAGCATTGACGTCTGGCGAGCTGAGTAAGTCGGCGAGACGACCGCCCCAGCCGCTGTTATAGGTCTGGTCTGGCAATGAAGTCTGCCACTGAGTTTGTTGATCACTGTGAGAGAAAAGCTGCGGCGGGCGCGGCACGCTGCCCGTGCTGTATTGCACTTTCGTCAGCGGAAAACTCAGCGAGCCGACGTTGAAAACCGGGGCGACGAAGCCAGCATTGAAGAGATCACGTAATTCAGGCATGGCAGGATGAAAACCGTAGGTATGTCCGTCATTCCCGGGAAATCCGGTAGTACCATTTCGCGAATTCATCGCCAGCACCGTGGCCGGACTGCCATCGGTGTTAGGAATGGCCAAAACGGGAGTGCGGATGGCGGCATAATTTGCCCACTCTTCAGGGATCGTGGGAATGATCATGTTGTTCGAATCATTACCCCCATTTAAGAAAATGCAGATGAGTGCCTTGTAATCCGTAAGCTGTGGCCCTTGAGCCATCGCCGTATTTAGGATATTTAAATCGCGGATGGTATTGGATAAAACGCTAGCACCTAAGGCAGCGGGAACGGTTTTTCGCAAAAAGCTACGACGTGAAATGTATGGCAGATTGAATTCTGTTTTCATATAAAACTATCTTTGGATGGCAAACTCGGCGGAGGTGATGATGAGGTGGACGACGGCTCGGACTCGGTCTCGCATCTGGGTATTCGTCGGTGGTGTGCTCATGGGGAAATGGGTGACGTTCGCCACGTAGTCGGTGATCGTTGTTTTTGCCGAAGGTGTTAAATGGCCGCCTGTAAGCAGGGCATTCATCTGATTGACGAGTGCTGGGATGGCGGAATCGATCGTCTGAGAAGACGTCATGTAAGGGCCAAGATCCATTGTCATGCCGCCACTTTTAAAGCTGGAGTAACCATTTAAGTTGCCACCGGTGAGAGAACCACCGGTAACGGCATTGGTGAGAGTCATGGTATTCGAAGCATCCGAAAGCTGGAACTCAGGGGTGGACATTCCAGCTTGGGCAATGGCACCGGGGTATTGGAAATCTGGATAAAAGAAATTAAAGACCGAAGCTGCATCCAGGGGTGTCTGATTGAGATCGTTATTGGTATAACCGATATTCCAAGTATTCAGACCGACTGTGACCGTACCATTTCTGGCCAGTGGAGGAGCTACCAATGGATAGGCCACTATACTATTACCACTGGGAGATCCATTGGTGATTACCGTGGTCGTTAATACATGGAACATCGTCGGTCCCGTGATACTCGACACCGTATAGATCCCATCTGTGGCTGGGATGCCAAGATTCGTCACAGTGAAGTCGATCTGAACTTGCTCACCCACACTCAAATGATGGTTTCCAGCGGTGCTGATCGCGATGGATGAAACCGCTCCACTCGTTGTCACATTATAGCCACCGGTAAGCCTTGGAATGAGAACGTTACCGCTCGTTAGATTTGCCGGGACAGACGGTAGTGTAATGGTAAAGTTAGCAGGTGGTCCTGTCGAGACGCTTGCAATCGTGTAAACCGTATCGAAGCCAGCATTCAATAATCCGCCAGATGAGAATTTTACATATAACTGATGCCCGACGGTGTATCCGCTCGCGGCAATTGTTACGGTCGTTCCTGAAACCGTATAATTCAGTGAAGCCAACGATCCTCCATCAACGGTGAAATGGTAAGGAGTAAGGGTGTTTCCAGTGACGGCGGCAGTTCCCGTGAGTGTCGACTCCACGATGTTGATCGTGAAATTCGTAGCTGTGGCGGTTTGAACGGTATAGTCTTGAACGGTATTGAATGGAGCAATCGCACCGAGTCCGCCGGAAGTAAATTGAATCGGAACGATGTCTCCAGCTTGATAACCCGGTGCTTGGATTGTCACGACATCAGTAGCATTGACCAAACTATAAGTCGGAGCGGCGTTTTTAGTTTGATAGATGCCAGTGGTAGGAACCTTTTTCGCTAGGCTACCACCGTCCACAAAAGAGTTAAGCAACACATTTTCACCATTTAACCGATGTGGAACCGGAGTCCGCACCATGATGTCTCGAAACCCGAGACTCCGGTAAGTGCTGTTTGGGAAATCCGTAGGCGGAAATGTCCGGGCGGGAGCAATCATCCGCATCAGAGGTTCGCGCTGTTTCCCATACTGATTGTCCGCCGCCGCACTGGCGCTACGAGCTTCTGCATCTAGTAAAATCGCGCGGAAAACTTGTTTCATATCACCACGAATGCCAGTGGCAATCCCATCGATATTTTGCTCACCATTGAAGGCCCGCACGACACGGTGAACATACTCCGGCTTAGGACTGCTGGTCACGAGACGCTGGATCAACTGGCGACAGATATAAGGACCCGTCGCTGAATTCCCCATGATATTATCGAGTGTGGTTTCAAGATCACGGATCCCATTGAGGTCATATTGATTCGTGATCGTAGTCGTAACTGGACTACCTTGACCAATCAATGGATCAGGATGGGTGGATTGAATCGTATAAGTAGAACTTGGATCCGTCGCCGTGTCACTCTGTGATGTCACGGTGGCTGCCGGAATCATCACATGATCCAACAGAACTTTCGTGCCAAGTTCATGGCGATTCGGAACGAGCACCATCGGATCCAGATAGTTGCTTGTCGGGCCAAAATTGGTGGGCAGTCTGTCACCAGCGATCAGCGGTTGCCCCCAAGTCCAGCCCGTAAAAACGCGCGCCATACCAGAGACGACACTCTGATCATAAGTGGGGACTGCGCTGCCAGTCGAGTCGAGCACCAGTGTGCTATTCGGCCATGTCCGGTATAGCCCTGCGGAGAAAAGCTGTAAAATTTCACGAGCATAGTTCTCATTGGGATGTAATCCGGTGATGATGCTTCCGGCGGAGTTTCCGCGCATATCGAGATAAACGCCCATGGCCGGGCTTAGAGTGACTTGTTTAAGAATATCGCGGAAATTTCCGAATCCATAATCAAGCATGGTATCGTAGTAGTCGGCAAGAACTCGTCCGTTATTATTGAGCGGGCCGGAATCAGAAACGACGAGAATTTCACTCAGAGCGAAGGCTGCTCGCTGGCGTAATTGATCCGGTGCCGTGGTAGAATTTTTCCACCAAGAGTTAAAGAATAGTGAACTACTGTATGGATTATTAGGATCTGAACTCACGTTACTGAGAATGTAGGGAAGATTGCGAGTTACGGGTTTGGTGAACTGATCTTCGATCCAAGCACGATAGCCATTCGTTTTGACATTCGTCATATCAGAAGGGCTGGGACCGAAGGAAGCTTGAGTGAGGAAACGTGAGTTCGAGGCATCATTGGTGGCGTGATCATCCGTCCAAGCTGGGTAGCTCGGCACAGGGGGTTCAGTTTGCGAGCCTGAGGTTTTACCAAAAGTGCCGGAAAGCTCACCCGCCGGATGATTCGTGGTGGAAATTCTTAGTGAAACACCACCACTGTTGAGTGCCATTAAATCTGCCGACTGAATATTCCAAGTGTAGCCACCATCGGAAGTTTTTAGTGCGGGGTAATTCCGATCTTGTGCGTCGATGTCGAAGATAACTTGGTTTGAGCTATTATAGATTTTCTTGGCTGTCGCACCGGAAGTCAGGCCGGAGAAATCAAGTTTCAGAACGGCGGTGGATCCATTCACTCGGAGGAACGCTCCACCTGTGCCAGTGATGTTGCTCAGTCCGTCAGCACCTTGCAGATGGGTCGTGTAAATCGTGCCGGGAATCGTCGTCGTGGGTGGATGATCCCATGGAGAAAGAACATAACTTGGCATGATGCCGCCCACGTTGGCAGCAGCGGGTGGACTCGCATTCGCGATCGGTGAATGATTTCCGGTAGGATCAAGGAACCAGCCAACAGCAAGGTGGTTACCCGTGCCACTGGCTCCTGTGTTATGAAGAACTTCGAGATAATATTTTTTCCCAGCAATGAGTGACAACCATGGTGAGCGTTGATTGACTTGAGTGTTCCAAGTCTGAGGAGCAACCGTAGAATTGTTGGAAACAAAAGCGCGGCGGACTTTGTTGACGGACTCGAAATCGTTAGAAATCCATAACTCTGCCACGTTGCTGGCAGCGATCCAGAAGTAGTAATTTCCGGTGTTAGGAGCGATGAAATACCCGCGTAGCCGCTCGCCAGTATTGGTGCCGTAAGTCGTCGTGGCGTCTTCAGCAATGGATACCGTATCACTGGCTGAGGGATTAGAATTCCAAGGAACGTTCGCGATTTCTGCACCGGAAACACCGGTGGTCCATAGCTCACGAGTGAGGGCATTTCCTGCGGCGAGAACCTCTAACGTAACCACCGAGCTGCCGCTGCCGTGGGTATTTGTGGCGGTGACTGTAAATTGATAGATTCCGGCTGCCGAGGGTATACCAGAAATGACGCCACCGCTAAATGTTAGTCCCGCCGGCAGACCACTCACGGTGATTATCCCGCCATTGCTTGCCGTGATCGGTATTGAAAATGGAGAGTCCGAACCCAAGATCGCTACCGCATACGTTGGACTCGTAATAGCAGGAGGACTGGCAGGTGGATTCCCGGCAATAGTCGAGGCTCCAGTGATTGTTGGAAAGAGACGGCTCTTTGGAATGATCTGTTTCGCTTGATCCTCACTATACCATGAAAGACGCGCTTCCGCGAGGCCCGTTGACTCGTAATATTCCATTTTAAGATCATAGCGAACGCCAGCTTGGAGATAGATCGAGCCGGTGCTATCGGTTGACCCACCTCCAGGCCAGCGATTTACAATGAGTTGATTGTCTACCCATAGC
>JANORE010000241.1:0-2790 GCA_031415155.1 Akkermansiaceae bacterium
CCGGTGGCACGTTCTAATTGCAGCAGTAGTGACTCAGGAATGCCAGAGGCGCCGATGCCAGCCGGATCAAATGATTGAATTAATTTCAAGGCGAGATCGACATGTTTCGCCTTTAACTGGTGGCGAGTCCCAAGTTCTCTAACAGGTAAATCAAGAAACCCTCGCTCATCGAGATTTCCCAAAATGAGTTGAGCGGCTTCACGAATTTCCGGCTCGACCATGGAGAGATCCAGTTGACGCTGTAAATGCTGCTGCAGCGTCTCAGGCGCGACGATCGAGTCGTAAAGCCGCTGGCGTCGCTCTTCATCCTCGTTGGTCCACGGTGAGCTTTTCCCTTCGAGGATCGTGCGGTCTCGCCAATCATCGTCGGTTTCGTTCATGTATTCCAGTGAATCGGCCTCCTCAGGTTCTGGGCCTTCGTCGTCGAGAGAAATGCTTTCGGTGAGATCTTCGAGCACGGGGTTCATCTCCAGCGCTTGTTGCACGAGCTGGGAAAGCTCCAGAGTGCTCGCTTGAAGAATCTCCAAGCTCTTTCGCATCTGAGGGGCGAGCGTCTGTTGCTGAGAGAACGATTGATTGAGAAAAGCACCAGACATGAACGATTCGCAATATGCTTGCTGAAGCTAATCTGAATCAGACCTAAGAAATTGCAGCAAAATTCGTGCCATTCATCATTTTTTCTATTGCTGCCCGATGACGGGCAATGGAATTATCCGGCGGTAAGGGGCTGAAGTGATCTTTGATATGAAATGTTCTAGCTTGTAGCTTGCCAATAGTTGACAAAGAAGCTTTTTTCTCCGCGTACCGATGAGTTCAAACGAATTAATTTCCTGTAAACCAACTCCTTGGTTCCTTCTGCGTGCGGTCGTGATGCTGTTGATGTTCGGAGTTTTTGCTGTGCTTTTCTATCTCGATGGCTCTACCGGCTATCGTAAAAAAAATGAAAACTACTATCTCCATAAAGTCTTTCAGACCGCGAATGATGAGTTTTCAAAAATGAACACCGAAGGTTCATTAGATGCGGCAAAATGGAAAAATCATGCGATGGCGCAGAGTGTTTCCTTCCCGGAAGATCGCTCGATTTTACCCGTTTCACTGAAACTGCCCATGCCATGGCCGACGGTTCTTCATGACTTTGAGCGGATGAAATCGTTGCAATGGAACATCCTCTGGCGTGAATATTCGAAAGAAAATGGACTCAATTCCAGTCCTCCAGAGCATCCTTATGATGCGAAGCAAATCCGTGAGCAATGGATCGTCTTCGTGATTTGCTCGATCCTATCAGCCATTGCCGCCTTTTTCTTACTTCGCACCATCAAGCGCTCAATCTCAGTCGATGGCGAGGCGATCACGGATCAGAAAGGGAAACGCGTTCTTTTCACCGATCTCAAGACTCTCGATCTTCGCAAATGGCAAAGTAAGGGGCTTGCCTTCATCGACTACGAAGGAGCGACAGGGAAAGGGAAAATCCGTGTGGACGGACTGACTTATGGCGGTTTTAAAAAAGAAAATGGTGAACCCGCAGAACGCTTGATGGAGCGGATTCGCTCTCATTTTTCCGGTGAAATCATTGAATACACCAGCGCTTCGTCAGAAGACTCCAAGGACGAGGAATCTGATCCGGCCTGAGTCGTTGGCAAGAACAGTGGTTATATGTTTCGTGGAAAACATTGGGTTTGATTGCCCCCACGAGGCATGCCTGAAGGGGCATGATCTGATGCCCGCCTCCTGAGCATTTCCGCTCCTCTAGGGCTCCGCCATTTCACAAACCCAGCGATTTTCACAAAACATGAGGCGCTGAGGTTTGTTTGGAAATGGAGATTGAAATGATAGTTCGATGAAGACCTCGGGGGATTGGTCGCCGTGAAAATGAGAGTCTTTGGAAGTCTACTTATTTGAAATTAGCGACAATTTTACGATTCGCCGTAGCAGGGAAGGTATATCTTGCCTTTTTACTGACAATCTTTTTGCCCTCAGTCCAATTGATGAATTTATGGCCTTTCTTAGGTTTTGCGATGAGAGTGACGGCGGCTCCTTTGAGGTAGCTTTTCCCACCGATGACGTTGCCTTTGCCCTTCACTTTAGTCGTGATAAGATAGGCGATGGGATCGAGGCGGTAGGCATGCGTGCTGCCGTTGCTACTTAGGCCGGTAACAGCGATTTATCCTGCATTGTTGATACCAACAGCCTTGGTGAAAACAATCCCTAATCCTCCAGAAACTTCAAAATTTAGGTCGATCATGGTTCCTTCTCGATAAATAAAGGCGTGAGTGAGAGAAAAGGCAGTATCGGAAAATCCCACAATGACCCCAGTGTCATTGATCGCGAGAGCGTAACTGTCGTCCCCACCTAAAGTTCCCAAGTCAGTATTGCCCGCTCCATTTCCGCTAAACAAGGTGGCGTGAGTGTAATCGCCACGGATTGAGGAAGATCCGACAATCGTGCCGGAGGCATTGATGGCAGTAGCAGAACTATAGCTCCCCCCTAGGGTACCTAGATCAACGTTGTTTGCTCCATTTCCGCTAAACCGAACTGCATGGTGAGAACTATATTCGAAAGAATCCTCTGCGGTTTGACCTTGGCCGACAATTGTGCCGGAGGCATTGATGGCACTTGCGGAGCTATTGATCCCACCTAGCAGCCTGTCGGATTTGAAGAAATTCAAAAACTAACGTCTATATGCGGACAGCGATGGGTTATCTCATACCAGATGCTGTGGTCGCCGTGGCGGTAGGCTCGGGAATAATCAAACGAATGTTTGAATGCATCTCTAACTGAATGGTTGATTTT
>JANORE010000242.1:0-1961 GCA_031415155.1 Akkermansiaceae bacterium
AATTGGAAATTCACCGAGCCGGAGGATGAGGAACTCCGGTCGTATGTCACTAGATTGAGGCCAGATAGCGAGTCTCCCCGGAAGACTTGGACATTGTGACTGAAGCCGATGGCTGGTGATGTCGGCGTGGTAATTCTCACCATCCCGCGCGCTGGAGCCACCTAGCGATACCACATCGTCTTCGCATTGGTGGAGCTAGGGTCGGCATTGATCCGCTCACCCGCCTCGGTGGTGGCCGTGGCATTATTTCCCGTGACGGTTGAATTATTCGCCACCAATGGTGCACCGGCGAAGGAGTCGCTGGCGTGGACGGTGGGCAAGACGCAGATGAAGGCGGCTGCGATGAAGGGTAGCTTTTGTAGTTTTCTCATTTTTATGGATTGGAAAAAGTTTCGAATTCGTCTGCTCAGAACAGATCCGCCATCCCATGGAAATTGGATGCGAAATCGCGATCATTACTTCGTAAGACATCCATGCGGTCTGCTAAAAATGGATTCGTCAAAAATCCACATTCCCTCAAGTGCAGAATACGCCCGAACGTGCCAAGAAGATGCTGAAGTTTAGTTTCATCAATGGATCGACATCAATTCACCCCGATCCACACGAAATACACCGAACTGAAATAGAAATGATCAGGAAAGAACAAGAACTTTCGATCATGAGAGGGTGTCTTGTTCCTTGCCAGCTGGATTTCATCTGAGCAGTCTCTGAAAATTCAAAAATGACCGTTTCTTCCACGAACCCATCTCGCTACCGCTGGTTCATCTGCGGCCTATTGTTTCTTGCGACGACGATCAACTACATCGACCGTCAGATTCTTTCGCTGCTTAAGCCCATCTTAGACAAAGAACTGGGTTGGACCAATGCCGAGTTCGGCTACGTGAACTCCGCCTTCCAAGGAGCCTACGCCATCGGATTACTCATGTTCGGCTGGTTCGTGGATCGCAAGGGTGAAAAAATCGGTTATGCGGTCTCAATCGTTTGGTGGAGCATCGGCGCGGCCGCACACGCCCTCGTCGGTAGTGTGAGTGGTTTCGTCATGGCTCGTATTTTGCTCGGCTTGGGCGAAGGCGGTAATTTCCCCTCTGCGATCAAGGCCGTGGCCCATTGGTTCCCAAAACAAGAGCGCGCATTGGCCACGACGATTTTCAATTCTGGCACCAATGTGGGAGCCATCATCGCACCTGCTGTCGTGCCGTGGATCGCTTATTCTTGGGGCTGGCATGGTGCTTTCGTCGCAGCGGCAGTAATTGGTATTTTATGGCTGCTACTATGGATTCCGTTTTACGGTAACCCGAAAAATATCAGGCGGGTGAACTCTGCTGAAATGGATCATATTCTGAGTGATCGCGAGGTGGAATCTACTGAGAAACTACCATGGGGCAGCGTCCTCAAATACCGTCAAGCGTGGTCATTCGTCATTAGTAAATTTCTAACGGACCCGGTCTGGTGGTTCTTCCTCATCTGGCTGCCCGATTTCTTCAAGAAAACTCGCGGGCTCGACATCAAGACAAGCTGGGTACATCTCGTCACGATCTACTCCATTGTCACCGTCCTCAGCATCTTGGGTGGTTGGCTCACCGGGCATTTAGCCAAGTCCGGTTGGAGTGTGACACGCGCTCGTAAGACGGGGATGTTCATTTCCGCCCTCTGTGTGTTGCCGATTCTCGCGGTTTCAAGCGTGGGTGATTGGTATGCCGTGATCTTGATCGGTCTGGCAGGTGCCGCGCACCAAGCATGGTCGGCAAATTTATTTACGACGGTAAGCGATATGTTTCCGAAACGTGCCGTCGCCTCACTCGTTGGCATCGGTGGCATGGCGGGCTCCATCGGTGGGATGTTATTTCCGATTTATAGCGGCAAGCTGCTCGATCAATTCCAAGCGGCGAACAACATCGCCGGGGGATACGCGGTGCTGTTCGGGTTTTGCGCTTTCGCATATCTCTTCGCTTTTGGCATCC
>JANORE010000243.1:0-6131 GCA_031415155.1 Akkermansiaceae bacterium
TGGAGATTGAAAGGTAGAAGTGCGGTGGAGTTCGGATTGAGAGGGATTGATGACAGGGCAGGGAGCTAGGTGAGATGCTTTTGATGGATTTGGGGGCATCTGAGGGGGGGGGTGATAGAGGAATTCCTGATAGACGAAAAATATTTATTCGCTCTCTTCTGATCTGGCGAGAAGTTTTTTGAAAGACTTGAGGATGTTTGACGGTGACCACAATTTTGCGGTTCAGCAGAAGAAGAAGAATGACTCGCGCGAAGCCGCAAAGTTTTTAAGATTTAAGAAATCCACTCCAAGCCTTGTCTTCCTTTGCGGCTCTGTGGCTTCGCGCGAGAAAATCTTCACCCCTTCAAACCTCGCCACATCCGTGACTAGAAAATATTCGTAGCTATTCAGGTAGTTCATTAAACTTAAACAAATGACTCCACCGTCCAGCGATGGCCTGAAACGCTCACTTGGTCCCATCTTAGCGAAACTGGAAAGAAATATGCTGCCGCGCATCACGATTTGTGAAAAACGTCGGGCTGGATTGCCCCACCGGGGTAACATGCGATAGCACAGGGCATCGCCCTGGGTAATGGGTGAACGAAATGGTTTAGCCCTGAAAGGGCGGAACTTTTCAGGAGGTGGAGCACCCGATTTCGCCCTTTCAGGGCTTGAATTCATTAGGATTTCTAGACCCAGGGCGATGCCCTGGGCTATCGCATTTTGCCCCGTTAGGGCAACCCTTTGAGAGACGGCATCATTTCCACAAATCATCATGCGCGAGAGCATATGTAGCCAAGCACCCGGCTACGCAGTGGTGAGAACGGAATTTAGAAGTCGCAGTTCATTCATACCCTCAGCACTGCGGCTGGAGCGCCTTTACGCGAGTCCGGGGATCCGTGCTGCCGCGCATCAGGATTTGTGGGAATGGTTCAGGTGGGGTGAAGCATCCAAGGGGAGCCCAAGACTTTCATCCGGTTCTTTCCACTGGAAGAGTTTCCAGAAATCAGAATGGATGACATTGTGCAAATTTGGCTTTTCCCTATGCCCGAGAAGCTTCAGTTTCAGCAGCAATGAGCGAGAAACCGAAACTTGTCCGCGACGATCCTTGGCTGGAGCCACACCAAGCGACCATTGAGCGACGGATGCAGCAATTCACGGAAACGCTGACAACCATTGAACGAGGCTACCAGACACTCGCCGCATATGCCACAGGCCACAAATGGGTCGGAATTCATTTCCAACCGACTTCGAATCAATGGGTGATCCGCGAGTGGGCACCCGCAGCGCAAGCCGTTTTTCTCATCGGAGACTTTAACAACTGGAACCGCACCACTCATCCACTGGCACCGACCGCCAACGGCGTTTGGAAGCTCGAACTCCCCGCCGATGTCCTTGCCCATGGGCAAAAAGTGAAGCTTCACATCGTGGGTGCAGATGGCTCGCGGCGGGACCGCATCCCCGCCTGCATCCGGCGCGCAGTGCAAGATCCGACGACCCATGATTACTGTGGGCAAATCTGGAACTCCCCAAAACCCTACGTTTGGAAACATGAATTTGACCCGTCGTCGATCCACTCGCCGCTGATCTATGAATCCCACGTAGGCATGGCTGGCGAAGAGCCGCGATTGCATACTTACCGTGAATTTGCCGACGCCATTTTACCTCGTATTATCAGAGCTGGATATAACACCGTGCAGCTCATGGCGGTGCAGGAGCATCCGTATTACGGCTCATTTGGCTACCATGTTTCCTCGTTCTTCGCGCCGTGTTCACGCTTCGGCACACCGGAGGATTTAAAATATCTCATCGATACCGCACACGGTCTTGGACTCGCGGTATTGCTAGATGTCGTCCATTCCCACGCGGTGAAAAACATTGCCGAGGGACTCAATGATTTCGACGGCTCCGGGCACCAATATTTCCACCATGGCCCGCTCGGAGATCACCCGACATGGGACTCGAAATGCTTCGACTACGGCCGTCCCGAAGTGCGGCAATTTCTGTTATCGAACATCCGTTACTGGTTAGAGGAATTTCATTTCGATGGCTTCCGCTTCGATGGAGTGACCTCGATGCTCTATCATTCTCGTGGGATGAAATCCTTCGGTAACTATGATGACTACTTCGGTAGTGACGCCGATGATGACGCGATTCTCTATCTCAAGCTCGCCTCGCAACTGATCCAGGATCTCAAGCCCGGCGCCATCGCCATCGCAGAAGATATGTCTGGGATGCCAGGACTTTGCCGCCCGATTGATGAAGGTGGATTAGGTTTTTCCTATCGCCTCGCCATGGGTATTCCCGACTATTGGATTAAGCTGCTCAAACATACTCGCGATGAGGATTGGGATATCCGCGAGCTATGGGAAATCTTGGCAAATCGCCGCTACGGCGAGGCCACCATCGCCTACGCCGAGAGTCACGATCAAGCCCTCGTCGGCGACAAGACTCTCTCATTTCGACTGATGGATCAGGAGATGTATTGGCACATGGGGAAGGAAGATTCCCACCCAGTCATTGAGCGTGGGATCGCCCTGCATAAACTCATTCGCCTCACCACACTGGTCCTTGGCGGTGAAGGTTGGTTGAATTTCATGGGGAATGAATTCGGACATCCAGAGTGGTTAGATTTCCCCCGCGAGGGCAATGATTGGTCCTATCACTACTGCCGCCGCCAATGGTCGCTGGTGGATCATCCCGATTTAAAATACCGTTGGCTTGCGGAATTCGACAGGCAGTTGATGGAGTTCGCGGAGAAATCCAATCTCCTCTCCACGCCGCCCGCGCAACTTCTGCATCTGGACGCCGGGCAAAAAATCATCATCGCCGAGCGAGCAAACTTCATCTTCGTGCTCAATTTCTCCGTCGGAAATTCTTTGTTCGACTACTCCTTCCACGTCCCTGGGCTTGAAACGCGCAAGCTCGTGTTAGACACAGATCAAGCCGACATCGGCGGCCATGGCAGAGTGGATCCAGCGTGCGAGTATCCCGTCTCGGAACATGGAGAGATGAAAATTTACACCCCGTCTCGCAGTGGGCTTGTCTTCGCGAAGCAATGATTACTGGCGACTGATCAGCACTTGGGCAAGTGGTGACGGAGAGATTTCGTCAGCCGCTGTATTTCGGAGAGTAGAAATCGTCGCCGTGGGATCAAGCCGATTGAATGGATACAGCGCGTATCCCGCGCCGATATCCACACCATCACTGGTCCGCATTTCGAAATGAAGGTGAGCTGGATAGTAATCGTTTGCTGTCCCGACTGTTCCTATTTTCTCACCGCGTGCGATGAGATTTCTGGGTGAAACATCGATCCGATCGAGATGGGCATACATCGAATGCAATGGCCGCCCATCCGGCGAGATATGAGCGATGATGACTATTTTTCCCCAGCCCGCCGATGGCTCTGCTGCGTAGATGACGAGCCCATCTGCCGTCGAATATACTGGATCACCGAGGTCGGTATTCATCCCGCCGATGCCATTCAAGTCGTCACCCGTGTGATGTCCGCCACGTTTCTCGTTCATTTCCCAAAATTTTTGGGCATTGTAAATGAGAGCGGCATTGTCAGATCCCAGTGGCGGATCGAACCGAGTGACTCGCGGGATCTGAGCCGTTAGCCATGGTGAGAGAAAATGAAAGCGGTGGTCTGGTTCACCCTTTTCCGGCATCGCAAGCGACGTGCCGACATCCACCTTGGCCGTTTTCGGCTTCTTCGAGCAAGAAACCATGCCGCCCAAAATACTGACGAACAGTAAACTCGTCGTGAGTACGAAATGATGAGAAGCCAGCGACTTCATTTCGATTTCGGCTCAGTCTTCGTCGTCACTCGGATCAGGCGATCGCGAATCTGAATGAGCGCTTGAGCGGCATTTCCTTGGGAGGCTCCCGCAGACAGGTTGTTAATTTCATCAAGAATCTTCAAATCTGCCTCGAACCGTGAATCAATCGAATCTGATGGTCCTGTCGTGGTAATTAGCCAATTCCCATGGATGAAATTTCCGTTAGGAAAAATTCGGGTGAAGTAAGCGAGCTCTTCTGGGCCATGACTAGGCAGGTTGAGGTAGCCAAGAAAAATTTTTCTTTGAGCGGCATCCGTGATGTCCAGCCTCGACATGAGTGAGGCTCGCTCATCGGGAGCTAATCCGCTCAACTCTGGATCATCCTCGTAGGCTTTCACGAGAATCGCTGGATCGCTCACTACCATGCGATCGAGGGCAATCAAGGACGCCCGCGCTAAGGTCGAATTTTGATCCGTGATAGCTTCGCTGTTGAGCTGAGTCATCGTCGCAAACGTTTTTTCATTCGCGAGCTCTACCGCCACATCCAGCCCTTCGAGAAATCCGGCGGATGGATTTTTTCGCCATTCGGAGGTGGTGAGCATTTGCTGGAAACGTGTTTCGAGCTCTTTTTTCATATCACCATCCAGGTCGTTCCAAGCGACATTTCGGATCGCGAGCGCATACTCATCTTGCGATTTTTTTTGATCCATGATCTCACGAGCCACTTCGAGAGCGGCTGTGGGATCGAGAGATGGCAAGAGATCTAACAATGCCGTGCGTAATGTGGGAGTCGCCTCCATGACGCCCTCTAGCCCAACGGAAAATGGAAGCTTGGTCGGCGCATCTTCTCCTGATTTTAAAAACGCCACGATTGCAGCGACGGCGGCAGCTTCATCCGCACTACTGCGGATTCCATCACGAAGTCGCTTGAGAATCGCGGCGGATTCCTCAGCACTCGATGAAGTCAAAAGGCCCGCTAACGTTTCCTCGATCAAGAGTTTGATGGAGGGATCTGGAACGGTTTCGGAAGCTTCCACATTCGGTGATGTCTTCGACTTCGCGTCTTCGGCTAGCGCCCTTCTTTTTTGAGCACGATCACTTCCGACGAGTTCTGAGCGTGAATTGTCATCAAGTCTTCCTTGCCGGGTGGGCCAGAAAATCCAAGCGAGGATCGCTAAAAAAAGAACCGTTAATCCTAAGAGTCTTAGCGGTGATGATTTCATAGAATAGAAAGGCAACGCCTCAAAAAGCTTTCATCCTGAGACTGTAGCCATTGAGTGTCGCTTTATTTCCGGCCACAGCATCACGGATTTTTAGCTCCCATGTTCCACTCGCAGCGGAACCACTAAAGGTTTTGGTCAAATCCATGTTTTTAATTTTCAAATTCGCCGCATCCCCGCCACTCCGTTTTGAGACCCAGCGGGTCCGCCCGCTCGGAGATTTCAAAAACACATCAATATCACCGCGCCTTTTGGTATCTACTGACATGCTGAGCTTGAGATCGATCACATCTCCGGAAAATCCAGAAACCTCCACGCTGCTTTTAGAAAATTCTTTGCTCTTATCGGGTAGGGATTGCTTGGTGAAATTACTAAAAGATCGAGTCGTGCTCACTGCACTTAGAGCTTTTGATGCCAAGACATCCACCGAAGGACTGATGGCAATCACCCCGCATCTGATGATTCTATTATAGCCAGAGACTAAAATTCCCGCGAGTAATTCTTCGCCGGAAGCAGCGTCTTGCACGAAAACCGGGCCACCACTATTTCCTGGGCCAGTATTCACCCCTGCAAATTCATAGTAATTTCCTAAAATCTGCTCTGCAGCGTTAGGGAATTGTCCCGTGGTGTGCTGGAAATAGCCACCTAAAGCCTCAGTGATCCTTACAACAGCAGGATAGCCCACAATCTGTTTCGCATTGGCAGATGTGAGTGCCGCTCCACCGTTTCTAAAATAACCTTTAGGGGTGCCGAAGTTTGAATTCCCGTATACAATACTGAAATCTACCGCAAATGTTTGATCCGAATTGTTTTGATCGTCAGCTTTTGTGGAATAACTGGTGAAATAATGGATTCCGCGCGGTCCGATTCCATCCCCAGCTACTGGTCTAGTCGTTTTGTTATAGCCTGGGCTAAAATAAAAATCAGTAGCCCACCTACCGTTTTCATAAAAAACGTGTGCACACGAATAAATCAGTCTCGGATCTCTTGTCACGGCTCCACTTCCGCGATAATTATCTGCAATAAAGTAAGTTTCAAAAACTCCCGTTGAGGTATCAATGTTAGAACTAGGGGCTGATAAAAATTGCGCGTTTGCATTGCATACAGCCGCGATCATCAGCGTCGTCCCGGTGAGTAATTTTTTAAATGG
>JANORE010000244.1:0-3834 GCA_031415155.1 Akkermansiaceae bacterium
ATAAGACCATCAATGTCCACTGCCACATTAGACGCAGCGTCCATCGTAAAGTATAACTTGCCACCCAAGATGGTTAAATCTCTCGCCCTGCGTTCGGGATAGACCTTTGTCGAAGAGGTAATAGATCCGCTGACTTTAGAGACTTCGACAACAACAGAAGTTGTCGTTTCAAAGTTCACGTAACTATGAGAAAATCCAGATAAATTAGCGTAATATTTTTTGTCTTGGGCGCTGCCTTCGCTCGCGGCTGTGGGCACTATCGTTTGGAGCGTGAAGGGCGTTCTCCAATCGTTTGTTGCGCTTAGCGGCCGCACCCTGACGGTGTATTGATTCGAAATCCCGACTTGGGATGGGGTCGCGTTGAGAAATTCAACACTCTGCGCATAAATACCTAGTCCGCTTGAGGTTACCTGAGCCTGCGACGAGGCACCAGTCATAATGAGCGCAAAGGCTGCACTCAGCATGACCACTCTAGACCTCAGAGGACGTTTTGTTTCTGTTTGATACGATTTCATGGTTTGGGTTTATTGGGTTTACGCTAAGAATTTACTTTCTGCGGGAGGTTTTTGAAAAACCATCGGGCCAGCAAATGGATGCGTGTCTTTGATATCATTGTGATGGGTTTGATATCGAAAATATCTAAGCAGGTAGCTTACTTGTTGTCTACCTATTGATTGTAATAGGTTTTTGATGGTGTTGCTGCTAAGAATTTGCTTTCTGTGTGCTCTTTTTCAAAAGAGCCATTAGACATTACCGCTTCCCAGAAAGACAATCTACCTCACTAACTTTTGCACACATTACTAGCTGATCACGGGGGCTGGCGCACGGCATGATTTTTAAAGCGGACCGAAATAAACGAGGTTTCTATTTGTCATCATTTTGGTGTTTTCAGCCTTTCCCTACAGTTGCCGATTTGAGAGAAGCTTCCTGTTTTGAATTCCCTCGCCGCCATTTTCCTGACGATGCTGATTTTCCTGTCTGCGGGAATCTCTCCGGCGTTTGCCAAGGCGGTTTTTCCTCAAGAGATCGGCGGTCTTTTCTACGAGGCAAACCAACCCAACCCCAACCTATCATTTCGATCAAGTCCGCAGCAGCCACGAGCATCACAAACCCAGCGACTGCGTGATCAACTTGAGAATATCTGCTCGATCCTCGGGAAGGTCGTTCGTGGTGATTTCGCGAGCGCGCGACGAGACCATTTCCGGCTGGATGATGCCAGCCTGCTCGCCCGTGAGCCACTGCGAGTAGGTGCAGACGAGTGCCGCAAATCGGGCGTCATCTGAGGGTTCGGAATCCGGTTTACGGACCAGCAGAACTTCCGGTGCCGCCTTGTCATCTGTGATCCATTGAAGAGAACCGAAGTCTGAGCTGACTCGAGAAGGCTCCATCTCGATGGCTAAAATGGTGGAAGTTTTCGCGGGTAACTTGACCGCTAAATTTTCCGTAAGCTGTCCATTGTTCGATGTGAAGCCTAGTAGTTTATAACGAGAAATATTTTTTGCATTTGCATGAAATGTCAGTTTGACCTCGCAGTCGGTCAGGGAGTTTCCGCGGAGTGAAATCAGAAGCAGTGTGGCCGAGGGCTTCCATGGGCAGCTCATCATTTCCGTGGTGAGCGTGGCGAGGTAGCGGGTCATTCCACTTTCGCGATTGTCTGGATGCCAAGGGTTGGTCCCGCTGCGTGCGATGGCGGTGATCCCGTCGAAACGCAGTGGAAAATGGTTTAAAATTTCCTCGGTCCTAACGGCATCCCGAGTCGGGAGCTTCCGGTCATCTCGGATCGATTTTGAAATTTGATGAAAACTCGAATCGGCGACTTGGACGGGTAAGCGAAGTGTCGGGAAATCGGTAGTATTTCCAGAGCTGCGTGGTTCCAGTCTGGGGAGAATCGGCTGGCTCGTGGTCTTTACGACTTCGGTGAGAGGCTTTTCTGCAATCGCAGATTTTCTCGTCGCGATGACGGGCTTGTCATCGGGGATTCGCATGAGAATGAGAGTCGCCAGGGTAAGCATCGCCGCTGCGGACGCTGGGATAAACCAAGTTTTAAGCGTTTCTGCGATGGAGGAAAATAACGGAGTGATGGTCGGTTGATCAGCCAGCCAAGCCGTCTCGAGGATGTCTTTTTGTTGCTCGGGTAGGAGTGTTTGCGGCTTGAGTTTGACGAGATGGATGAGGGTTTGCTGGAACTTTTGAATCCTTTGGATTTCTGACAGAAGTGCAGGATCGTTCGCGATTTCACGCTCCAGCGAAGTCGCCTCTTCTGCTTCCAACTCACCGAGAGCATAGGCCGTTAGAAGAGGATCATCTGGGGTGATTTTCATGGTTTAAAGACTTGGTGATTGACGAATCAGAGTCGCATATTCTCGGGTAGAATCTCACGTAGCCTCTTCAAGCCGGAATGAATGAGAAAGCCAATGTTGCTGATCGTGAGACCCGTGATTTGTTGGATTTCCTGGTAAGTGAGATCTTGTTGGAATTTCAGAATGATGACTTCGCGTTGATTGGAGGTGAGCCGATCTAGGTAAGCGGTGAGTTGGTTGAGTCGTTCTTGTTGCTCGATTTCTTCGTCAGGTTGCAGACTGGGATCCCGGAGATTTTGTGACTGGTTTTCATCGAGCGGTTGGCTGCGTTTATCTTTGCGGAGGATGTCGAGTGAGCGGTTCCGGCAAACGGTAAAAAGCCACGATTTCAGATGGTCGCGGACCTTCGCAGGTTCTTGTTGGCAGAGTTTTAAGAAGGTATCTTGGACCACGTCGCGGGCCAAATCTAAGTCATGGAGAATGGTAAATGCGTAACCGATGAGCGGCGATTGGAAGTCTTCCAGCGCCCGCTCAACAAACTCCTCTTGGGTTACAACATGGAGAGATTCATTCAACGAGTTAGCTAGATTCTCGATACCAACGGATGAGCTGGGAGAAACTTTAGATAAATTTTCAGAATCTTCCGGCATGTCAGCGGATGAAGTAGCTGAGGTGCTCTAGCTCGAGCGCGAGATCCACGTTGTTGACGGTGACGTCTGGGGTGACTTCGAGCACGATCGGGGAGAAATTTAGCACGCCTTGGATGCCCGCCGCGACGAGCCGATTCACGACCGCTTGGGCGAACTCAACGGGCACGCATAAGATCGCGAGTTTCACCGCTTTTTCCGTGATGAAGGTTTCTAAGTCTGAGTCTGGGAGCACGGGGATCTGCACTCCACGAGCGCGTGCTCCTTCTGGATTGGCATCGAAGGCAGCGATGACCTCGAAGCCTTCTTTCTCAAATCCATGGTAGCGGAGTAGCGCCGAGCCGAGATTGCCCGCGCCGACGAGGATGACTGGCTGGAGATGCTCGCGCCGCAGAGTTTCGCGGATGATCGAGGAAAGAATTTCCACCGGATAGCCGAGTCCGCGAGTGCCGAATTGGCCGAAGTAGGCGAGATCTTTCCGCAGCTGGGCAGGCTTTACACCGGCGGCACGAGCCAGGGTGGTGGAGCTCACGGTATCGACGTCATTTGCCTTCAGCTTTTGGAGGCAGCGATGGTAAATCGAAAGGCGATAAATCGCTTTTTTCGGAATATCGATTTTGCCGAATTTATCAGGAATTTCCACGGCAGGAAGGGGGAAATATTAGAGGCTTTCAGGTTTCTGGAGAAGCTCAGAAACTCGATTGAGGAGGAATCCAGCGCCGCCACCATCGACCACGCGGTGGTCAAATGTCAGCAATAAATCCGCCTCAGTCGCAGGGAGAAACGCCTCGACCTGTGAACTCCAGACGGGCTTCTTCACGCCCGCTCCGATGCCGAGAATGAGAGTTTCATTGGGCAGCGGGATCGGTGTTCCGGTGGTGAGCCCG
>JANORE010000245.1:0-5034 GCA_031415155.1 Akkermansiaceae bacterium
ATTCTTGAATATTGGCTCCCCGTGAGAATAGAATGGAGCTCCCTTCACAGGCTTGAATTTGAGAGCTTTCGCAGCTTCACGAGCTGCTTGATTGTTCAGTGCTGCACCTGGCCCCATGCCAGCGATTCTTCCATCAGGAAGAATTTCTCCAGGTTTGTAACCTGCCACCTTTGGAGCGACAGTTGGACTCCTTGTAAAAAGACGTATCCCCCCTGTGACTAACCCTCGAGCTAGGCCAGCTAGACCAGCCAAGTCAAATAATTCAGCCGACATGTCATGTATTCCTGGATCATCGAGCACGAATCGTGCGCCAAAATGGGTGGATGTATCTGATTCCCAGTCGTATGAGAAAACGGTATTTGTGCCTTCTTCAGCTGCTGGATCGATTGGAACAAAACCATCATAAACACTAGCAAAGAATTGCTCCGCATTCAACAAATGCTGCATCGCCGCTGTGTAAGCCCCATTTGCGAATTTCCCGCCGCCGATGACTGCGACGGTGCCGCCGATGACTCCGGCCATGACGGTTCGCTGGAAAACGCCGGGGAGGCCGCCGCCGGGCGAGCCGAGAAGCCCGAGATTTCCGGCCCCGGCGCCCGCTGCGGCGGACCAGAAGCCATCGGCGAATTTCCCGCCCATCGCTTCATTGGCGGCACCGCCGACGACGCCGTGGGCGGCGACGTGTTGCGCGGAATCAAAGCTAAAGCCATTTCCTGCTCCTGGCTCTAGGCCGTGGAGCACTGAGCCGGAAATGGCTCCCTGGATGCCGCCGATGGCTGCACCTTTGAGGATGTCGCTGAGATTTCCTCCGGCGAGGGCGGCATTGATCCCGCCAGAGAGGGCGCCGGACACACCTCCGGCGATGGCCCCGGCGGCAAAGCCAGAAGTGGTTCCTAAGATCGACCCGGCGACTGCGGTGCCGATGCCGAGGGTGACGATGCCAACGACGACGGTGACGATGACGCCTGCCCATTGATTTTCGGCGAGCCATTTCCCGGCTTTTCTCAATATGGATTTGCCGAAGGAGAGGATGGCCTTGAAGGCTTTTGCGAAGAAGCTGCCTATTTTCCCTAAAAAGCTGTAGCCGGTGGGATCGGTGAGGCTGAGGGGATTGTTGATGACATAGCTGTAGCGATTGTAGTTCTGGGCATTTCCGGGCTCCTGGATGATGGGATCGCCAGAAAGGATGCGACCGATCTGGGGATCGTAAATCCGGCCATTCATGTGGACGAGGCCGATCTCATCGAGCATTTCGTGGCCAGTGTAGCCGCGATTGGTGACGGTGGACTTGGTAAAGGCGTTGTAGACGCTGTCTGACTAGGTGGTGGCATCGCGCCGGGAGCCCCAGGCATCGGAGCTATAGCGCTCGGTGACGATGCCTGCCTCATTTACAATGGCGGTGAGGGAGCCGATGTGGTCGCGTAGGAAGTAGACGGTGGTGTCTGATGATCCGCCGCCGGATAGCTCGGTGGTGGTCTTGAGGGCAATGCCGCCGATGGTGTGACGGTGCTCGGTCTTTTGGGTGACCCAGCTATTGGAACCGGAAGGGCGGATCTGGTGGTCGATGCGCTCGTAGCTCCCGAGGTAGGTGGTGATTTCTCGGGTGAGGCCATCGCGCTCGACGACTTTCTGGGTGCGGGAGAAAGAGGCGTCGTAATCGAAGGTGGTGTAGGTATTTCCGGCGCCGAAGATTTCCTCTTCCGGGCTGGTGGGGGTAGGTTTGACCTTGATGACGCGAGGGCCGGAGTTGAGGGTGAGGGACTTGATATTTTGGTGGGGTGCCCAGACGACTTCGCGGTAGGTCTGGCCGTTGCGTCTCTCAATGGTGAAGGCGCCGTTGGTGTCGTATTCGAAATCACGGTTGACTCCATCGGTTCCGACGATGCGAGTGACGGCATGCGGGCTGTTGTTGGCTTTGACGCCGGTGTATTGGTAAGTGCCGACGTTGGCCTTTGACCTGATATTTCCGGAAACGGTGTAGTCGTAGTCGAGCCTAGCCCGACCTGCGACCTGAGAGAACTTGAGGCGGTTGAGGGAGTCGTAGTCAAAATCCTCGGTGAGGCCTCCGCGGACGTCCCTGCGCTGCTTGAGATTGCCAATGGGATTCCACTCGTAGGCCATGTTTTGGATAGGAGTGCCGTCCTTGAGTGAGAGGCACTTGACGAGTGTTCCGCGACTTTCGTCGTAGGCGTGTCGATTCACAACGCCATTCCCGAGCCTTTCTTCAGTCAGACGGCCAGAGGCATCATAGGCGATGGGCTGCCAGTAGAGAGTGCCGGGAATGTCGCCATGATGGAAGACGGTGGTTTCTGCGACGCGGCCCAGGGAATCATACTTTACATGGGAGGAGTAAGTGAGAGTTGGACGGAGAATGTAAGGCATGGTTTCACTGGGCTTGAGCGAGAGTCGTGAAAATCATTTCCCTTCTCGACGCGGTGCCACTTTCCTCTACCATCTTCAATGAATCATGAAATCCTCACCCTGCTTGGCATTTCCGCTAGCGATTCTCATCGGTGGGTCAGCTCCGGTGATGGCGGATCACACGGATTGTCACTCGCTGCCGGGTGCGCCAGTATTTCATGCGGCGGATGGTCTCGCCGCGCCGCCGATGTGCCATATCTCTGGTCTCGCCACCACCATCACCATCGCCTCTCCCACACGGATCGAGTGGCAGGGCCTGACCGTAGGAAACTCCGCCGCCCTCTATATCATCAGTAAGCCAGACACCGTGGCGACAGGCGCACTGGGCCACGCCTCGTTTCATGACGTCGCTGGCGGTGGCAATCTTAACATCCACGGTACAATCAGCGCCGACGGTCCACTGACACTGCAAAATGCCAGCGGCGGAAATATCGTCATCGGTAACCGGGCGGACATCTATGCGCCGGACATCACGCTTACCACTCTACGCGCAGCCGATCCCACCGCTTATCTAGCCACTGGCGTGGGCCGTTTCGACGGAGCATCCAGCAACCCAGCGAGTGTGATCGTCAATGGTGACCTCCTCGCCACCTCTGGTTCCGCTCAGGTACTGGGCGCTTATGTGGTGGTGAATCAACAGGGAAAATTGGAGGCTCCCAGCGGTAAAGTCCGTCTTTTCGCCGGGCCAAATGCAAACGTCCAGGCAGCCAGCGTAACCTCTGCCGAGCTAGTCGATGCCCCGAACTCGGTGATTTCTCACTCCGGTAGGATTCGGGCCATGGAGGTAGAACTCCGCGCCGTGCCTGGCTACGACAGCCTTTTTTGCCCGGCGGGACTCTGCGGCGGCGAGCGCGGCATCACCATCGGCGGAGAAATCACGGCCCAGCAAGTGACCCTCGATACCACCCACCCACTAGATAGCACGGTGCAAAACTACACCGAAGGCTCACTCGCTCTGGTTTCTCCTAGCTCATCACCCGGTCTGACGCTCATCACCAGCCACGTGGAACCGATCACCATGAACGGCCCCATCGAGGACGAAGGTACGAGCATCGAACCACCCATCGAAATTCCGCCACTTCCCGGCGTAAAAGTGCTTACACCCAGAAATCCTGTGGCCCCTGCGCCCAGCCCAGTCGCCCCTCTGAGTCTCACCTACAGTCATTTAAACGCCGTCCCACGCCGAGCCAACACGCCGGAAGCACAAACGCTCGCCGATGCCCGTGGAGCGCGAGGCGGCAAATCAAAAACCACCACGCAAAAGGCCACCGCGAAGACAGCGAAAGCCGTCGTTTCCCGAGGCCGCTTCTTCGGCGTCCCCACCGCAGTCGTCCGCTGAACGAAGCTTGATCTCGCGACCTTTTGGATCCGTTGTAACCCACAATTCGATCCTAACTCCGACGTTGGAAGGACGAAGTTCGGGCTAAATCATTTCTCTAAAATCTTACGATAACGCCACGGCGCGTAGCCTTCTTTGAGAAGTTTTTCTTTATACAAACCGCAGGCACTGACTCGCCAGACGGGAAATGGTCCTGCTTCGTAAGCGGTTAATTCTTTCCCAGGTATTTTCCATTTCACGAAGAGGACAACGTGCTTTTCATTCAATAATATATCTCCGGGCAGTAGATAATCCCATGATTCTAACGGATCACAGATTTGGTGGAATTCACGAGTCGAATACGGGCGATGAAGATTCCAGCAGCGCGAGACAAAACCTGAGCAGTCGATTCCGCATGACTCCCCGCTTGTTCCTGCATCTCCCAACTTACGCTTGGCAGCATCTCCGACATCTCCGGCCTTTTTACCGATCGCGATTTTCTCTACAAATGTCTCCGGCGTGTCGAAGCCGCCCCATTGGTAGGGCATGCTTTTTGCCAGCACTCCGGGCCGCCACCAGCCGCGACGATCACCGTGTTTCGCAATCGAATGGTCCGGCGTATGAACCATGATTCCTTGCGCGTCTGGGCCATGGCGGACATGCCTTTCCTCCGGCATCCAAGTGACTTGAGTGTAACGGTGAGCCGTGGCGATTGCTTGATCTCTCGTGACTTGAGTCGCACAAGAAACTAACAAAGCAGCCACAAAAATCGGATAGAGAAAATTCACTGCCAGCGATCACGGAAATTTCCACCCCATTGACCAGTCAATTTTCACCCACCCAGATAACTCATCTCTGCTTTTGGCAAATTCACTTGTCCCCGGACTTCCGAATAACGGTCGCCCCGTACTTGCCAAATGCCACGGATCGTTTCGCCCAAGAGAGGATTTACCTCCGTGCTGCTTCTTAAAATACCACGCAGATCGTGGCCTTCTGTCGCAAATAGACAGGTGAAAATTTTCCCGTCGGCAGAAACTCGCATCCGCTGACAATCTCGGCAAAACGGCTTGGTCACCGACTGGATGACACCGATCTCCCCTGCCCCGTCGGCGTGCCGCCAATGCACGGCGACTTCTCCCCGATACGCGGGATCACGTGGGATGAGTTGAAATTCTTCGCTTAGAATGGATCGTATTTCGGCACCGGAGACGACTTCGTCATACTTCCAGCCATTCGTTTCACCGACGTCCATATACTCGATGTAGCGTAAATCCACTCCCGTGGTTTTCGCCCAA
>JANORE010000246.1:0-3231 GCA_031415155.1 Akkermansiaceae bacterium
CTCGACGAAATCGAAAAGGCGCATCCAAAGATCGCCAAAGTCTTTCTCGGCGCGACCGATGCCGCCCGCACCACCAGCGCCGACGGGATCACCCGCAGTTTAGAAAATTGGTATCTCGTCTTCACCAGCAACCTTGGCAGCGCCAACGCCGCCGAAATGGACGGAGTGCCCTATACCATGCTCGAACGCAGTGTCATGCAAGCCGCCACCCTCTACTTCGCCCCCGAAACCATGGCGCGGTTCACCAACAAAATCGTCTTTCGTCCGCTGTCTTTCGACACCCAACGCCAAATCGCCCAAGCCCTTGCCAAGAAAGAAATCCAACACTTCCAGGCCATCGCCAAGCAACACCTCCACCGCGACATCCAAATCACCTACAGCGACTCCTGCATCACCTTCCTGATCCGCAAAGGCTACACCAAACAAATGGGAGCCAGACCGATGCGTGACGCCATCGAAAAGCTCATGGGCGACCCCTTCGCCAAGTGGTTGCTAGAAATGAGAAAAGCTAAAAGCATCGACTCACATTCACCAAGCCTTGCCCTCCACTTTGAGGCTCCAGAAGCCGCAGCGGAGCTTTTGCTCACGGTGAGCTAGACCCAAGGGCCACTGGGTTCCCATTTTTGGTTGAAGCTTTCCCCATTTGCAGCAGCTTTTGCCGCAGGCCAAATAAACGAAGCTACAAAACTCACCAACTCTTGAAGTTCAGGAACAGGTTCTGTTTGAACCGACTTTTTCCAAAAGCTACGCCAAGCAATTTGTTTAGATGGATCGTGAATAAATTTTCCAGTAAGACCAATTGGAAGTTCCGCTGGAAGGGGATTTTTTCGCCGTAGAAAAGTGACGCGAATTGAGTCACTTAGTTCTCCCCCTATAAAGTCGAAGTGTTGCGCGAGGAACCAAAAATCATAGTAGTCCTTCATGCGGGTATTGAGCATTCCAAAGCCGACGAGGGCTGAAAATTTTTCAGCAATCGCGGTTTCGCGACGATAGGTCCGCATGATCGGTGCTGGCATGCCGAGGAGGCTGGGAAGCTCGGTTTCTATCGGTTCGACGGCATAATCATCGCCGAAGCCGATGTCGATTTGCAGAGGAATTCTTGCTTTATCGATGATGGCGCGTATTACTACGCGAATTCCCAGATAAGCCTCTTGCCCACGGATACCCTCTGCCTTGATGGTGGATGTATCAAAAGTTACGCCATCGTCTGGAACGGAAACTTCGCAGATTTCTCGAAAGATATTTTCTAGTCCAGCAATCGACGATTCTCCGAATCCTAACAAATCCACATCGCGCGTGATGCGGTGCGGGTTGCCATGCCAGATGGTGAATAAGAGTGCTCCTTTGAGGATGAAGCTCTCCTTGTAATTCGCATGCATTGAAAGTCGATAGAGCAGCCGCTCAGTGGCGTAACGACCCATGAGAAGTTGAAAATCTCCGCCTGTTTTCTCGCGTATTTGACGAAGCCGTTCACGAACTGAAGCTGCTTGATTTTTGATGGGTGTAGATTTTTTCATGCGACCATCATTTCAAAATAGGGTTTCATCACTTGAGTCATCCGGCAGAACTCAGCATATTTCCAAAGCTCATCTGCTGTGACTTTTTGGCTACGCCAAGCATCTTGCAGAGCTTCAACTGCAATGTTGACGCCGACTTTGTTACGGAACTTGAAGCAATCGACAACTGTCTTCGCCGGGGTTGTGATTTTCACCAAAATCCCGGAAATGGGTTGTTCGATAAATCCTTCAGAATAGGATTGTCCCGTTGCCCAGAAAATACGCAGAGATTGGTGATTGATGCGCGGCGCTCTCGAATGCTGAGGTAGCATGAGGTAAACTTCGGAAGGATCTTCAGAAGTCAGCTCATGATAGCGCAGTGCAGAGAGGAGACAAACGATACCCTTTGGGCAGCGAGCAGTAACTTCCGCTAAAGATTGGTGAGCTTCAATCGGTGAATCTGTGGCTGTGTAGAGACCTCGTCCCGGTTGCCAAAGCTTTCCTTGATCCACAAGCCCTCTGAGATAAACCCGCGCGATCCCAAGTGAATCGAGATCTTTTGCACGAAAGACTTTACCTTGTCCCAGAGCAAGGATCTGGCTCGCGTAATCGTCAAATTTCACGGGGAAATAATACAAAATTGCTTTAAAAAATGTCAAGCAACTACATTATGTAAATTATTCTTGCGGTTAAATTTCACGCTTCGTGTTGCGCTTTTTGAAAGCAAACTCGCCACGCTCGACGGGCCAAAAAGTAGAAGTTATGAAGGCGTAGCTTGAGATTCAGGTTGGATCTCATACCCCATGCTTCGATATGCCGAGAGCCGCTTTCTGTGCATGTAAGCAGTGAGTGGGTGGTCGGGCTCAACGTAATCGTAAATACGAACGTCTGTTTTTTCGGCGCGGCTTCGATGAAGTCTTCCTGCATATTGAATGAGGCGGCCTTTAAACGAAATGGGAAGTGTTAGGAAAAGCGTGTCTAGTGCTGGCAAATCGAAACCCTCGCCGAGAAGAGAGGCGGTGGCCAGCAGAGCAAAGCCTTCGCCTTGGGCGATTTGTTGGTCGATCTTTTCAAAAATCGCCGCTCGTTGGTTTTTACCCATCGATCCGTCAATTCGATGGATTTGATCGGGCATTTCGGAATTTGCAGATCGCAGCAGATTTTCGATAATTAAAAGATGCTCTTTGCGGTCGCTGAGAACAGCGCAACAGCGTTTTTCGACTAACTGAGATCGCACATCATCAGCAATTTGAGAGTTTCTCTCGAGATGATTGACTAATAGATCCCAGACTTCATGAATCGGCATTCGAGATTTTTCTGGAGAAAGATTCAGGTGAATGTCCCTGACGATGAGTTTCCGAGTGATCCTTGAATCCACCTCGGGCTCCATCCGGTGGCGAATGGGACCGCACTGGAGAAATAGGATTTTTTGCAATCCATCTTTGCGAACCGGTGTGGCGGTAAGACCGAGAATAAATCGTGCCGGGCATGATTTCATCACGGCCTCAAAAGAAGCCGCAGGCACATGATGGCATTCGTCGATGATGATCTGGGTAAATGGGCTTAGCAAAGCAGCAGCGTATGGCGATTTCGCGAGTGTTTGGACCATGCCAAGTATGACGAGAGGCGGGGATTTTTTGGGTGGCTGACCGAGCACTCCGATCTCGTCTTTCGCGATACCGAGAAATTCGATGAGGCGCGAACGCCATTGTTCGAGCAAGGGTTTGCGATGAAC
>JANORE010000247.1:0-3628 GCA_031415155.1 Akkermansiaceae bacterium
TGCTCAAGTTTGCCAGTCTCGCCAGAGTCGCAGCTTTTGCCATCGGCGGCTTAGGACTCGCTTATCTGGGCTTTGGCGCGATCAAAATTCTCCAATCGTCCGAGTGGAAGTTTGATCCCTCACAAGCCAATCTTGAAAAGGGTAAACTTGCTCAACTGAATTTGGAGAAGCAGAAAAGCGATCATTGGAATAATTTACTCGAAGATCGTTCGAAAGCTTGGGCCAACATGGAATTCTTTACTCGAATGTTCGCCGAGGGTGGGGGATTACTCATTTCCTCTCACGGTTACACTGCCATTCCTGTAACAGCAGGTATAAAAGGCCCCAAGATTGGCTTCACCAAACAATGGAAAATTAGCGGCTTTGCTCAGCTAAAAGCCTTAGACAGGATACGTCGTTTCAGCACTCGTGGCGGTGTGGATCCTGCGTTTGCAGAAATTGCCCAAGCCACAGGTAATGCATCATTTGATCCACAAGTGAAAACTCGGAATATTGAGGTCAATGTCAAAATTGATGATAATACATCCTATAAATCATCAGAAGAAGAGACTGTGAATCCAGCAAGTTCTACAAGTTATCCCTATTCTTTCGATCTTGTGATCACGCAAAGCTTCGAACCTACAGACCCCATGGCTTTTACAGCTTCCAAGGCTCCTTAAACTCCATGAATCTCTATCGCCAATCCATCGCCTTATTTGGCATTGCCTTGCCTGTCTTAGTCACCGCACTTCTGGTCGGTGGAGCATTTTTTGCCAAATCCAAAATACAAGCTTCTTACGATACGAAAGTGGTAGCATTCAAGTCGAACACAACGACTCGTCAAGCGGTCGCAAGTTTAGAAAAGCAATACGCCAAGGAGCGCATCAATCTCGCCCAGTGGACGACTCAACTGAAACAAGAAGCCTCCATTGCCGTGCCAGCGACACTCCAAGTGGTCACTGCCAATTTACCAAAAAACGAGATCCAACAAAACGTGCTGGTTGATCGTCAAGCAAACGAAGGTGGATTTGGTGCCGCCAGTGCCCAAAACTCATCCCTGATTAACTTCTCGATCCGTGGAACTTTCCGGACGGTGCAACGTGCTTTACTGGAATTAGAAACACGGATGCCACAACTTCAATTACAAGAACTTAAAATCACTCCACCTACTGCAGGTGAAGCTGGACAAGCCGGAAATCTTAACTTCCAAGCCACCTACACTGCATGGGAAAACTAACTTACACGACTCTCGGAGTCATCCTGCCTGTTTTGATTTCCTCCGCATCCGCCCAAGGCAATAAAACAGTTGAAACCCCAGTCTCGATATCAACTCCATCTCGCAGTCTTGGTGAAAACGATTTGGCGGTTTACGTAGAATCCCAAGCGGCTTCATTTCTGATCCAGAAGCAGGTGACCGATCCTTTCGGTTTCGTGCAAGATCCAGCAAAAGCACAGAAGACGGAATCGACTGACTCCGTTGCAGTCGTTCAAAGAACTCCACTTTCTGAAATCGTTCGTTTGATTTCCATCACTGCAATCATGCCGCGCAGTCAAAGTTTTCTAATGGACAGCCGCTCAATCAAACAGGGCGATATTTTGCCTCTTTCTTACAAAGGCAGTAAAATCAAAGCGCAAGTCACTGAAGTCAGCGCACAAAAAGTCAGCTTTAAAAATACCGATACCGGAGAAACGGCCTCGCGGAAAATTGATTTTATGCCCCAAGGAATGACATCAGGCGGGAATCTCCAAAAACCCGACGGATTAAATTCACCAGAAAACGTTTCTATCGAACTCGTTGCACCTGAAGAAGACGGTAAAAACAAACCTTGAAATAGTGATCTGGACTCTCTATCAATTTTAGACTTTGAGTCGCAAGCAACTCTTCTTCATCTTTTCCCGAATATTTCTTATGAAAGTCGCCAAATTCCTCACTCTATCTACTTCAGCCATTGCGGCGGGGATGCTTCACGCTCAAAATCCCGTGGATCCTTTGATTGAGCCAGTGGTTCCCCCACAAGAACAGGATGTGAATTCGCCAAACCTTGCGATTCCAACGACTCCAGCACCTGCCGGAATACCTACAGCACCACTCAATTCCGAGGCTCCGGTGAATCCAAGTGCTACAACACCGCCTGCCGGACAAGCGGCCCCACAAGCCCAGCAGATGGAGAAATCCGAGGAAGGATTCATCATCAAAGATGCTGGTCTCAATGATATTTTTCAATTCCTCGCAAAATCTGCGGGTCGGCAATATTTTCATAATTCAAAAATCGCTGGACCTGAGTTTCTCGTCACTGGCCACATCAATGACGGCAATCCACTCCAGCAAATGGAGGAACTCGCTTTCATGTATGGACTTTCTCTCCATACCAAAGGCAATACAGTCTACGCGCTCACTCAAACTCAACTCGCCCAGCTCCCAAGTGCCGAGTTTCACTATCAGCTCCGCTATCTTCGCCCTACGGACATCGAGCAAATTAAGGAATTGGTGAAGCCGATGCTCACTCCCGCCACCGGGATTGTAAATTTCGAGCCAAAGACGAATACGATCATCATCATTGATTCGGCACACCGCATTGAGCAAGCGCGTGACATGCTTCACGGTATCGATAAGGCAAAGGGCCAAATCGTCGTTGAAACCAAAATTCTTCGCATCAATAGCACCGCCGCAGAAAGAATCGGCGTGGATTGGCAAGGTAGTCTAGGTACAGATGGCACAGCTCTTAATTTAAGCAGAGATTTAAATTCAATCTTTGGTTTACCCAATCTATTAAACACGAGAGGTGTCAGTGCTCTTACAACAACGGATCCTTCAAAGGGAACCAACTTGGTCCTTGATCAAGTCCAGCTCACGGGGGTTCTACGAGCACTTGATCAAGGCGGTCTCTCCAGTCAGATCTCCAATCCAACTCTGATCACCGAAGATAATGAAATCGCAAATATTGCAATCATTGATCGGATTCCGATTATCACGACAACTATTACTGCCGGTTCAGGATCAAATTCCAATCCAACGGTAACGGAAGAAGTTCGCTACAAAATTGATACTTCTGACAAAGGTATCGACACCGATCCAGACAAACATCGTGAAATCGGTATTTCTCTGGTGGTCACTCCGACGCTCCTGCCCGATGGAACGATTCGCATGAAATTGCGCCCACGGTCGGCACAAATCGTTGAACAATTCACAAGTGTCAGGACCGGGAATTTCTATCCCCGAGTGACTGAGTCGATGGTGGAATCAATTGCTCGCGTGCCAGATGGTCACTCACTCGTCATTGGTGGCTTTTACGGCGAAGTGAAAAAAGGCGATAAGACAAAAATTCCACTTCTAGGTGACATTCCCGTCATTAATTTTTTCTTTAAAAGCAAAGAAGCGACGAAGGAAAATACCAGTTTGGTTTTCATTGTTACGCCCAAGTCCTATAACCCAGCTAGCCGTGTTGCTATCAGCACTACGAATAGCAGCATTCGTAGTAAAGTGGCACTCGATTGTGATCACGATTGGATCGATGAGGATAATCCAGGGCAAGCGCACGAACCAAATATGAAAAGGACAATTCGTGGGATGAAAGCGAAGCAAGTTCCTTATTATCCAAAGGCGGAGGAATTAATTTTTCAAGATCCTTCCATACCTATGAAAAAACCA
>JANORE010000248.1:0-9214 GCA_031415155.1 Akkermansiaceae bacterium
ATTCCTTGAAATGGACCATGGGCGATTTCTACTTCGTCGCCGAGTTCGATGGTGGGGCTGAGAGTGATGAGTTCCGTGGCTTCTGCTCCATCACGGCTGAAAACTTCACTTTTAAGTGCTTCCACAAATGCATCTGGAACCGCAGGAACCCTATTTCCAAAGCGAACCATGCCGCTTACACCATGACAAAAAGTAACCGCTCGCTCCATTTCAGAAATCTTGAACTTCGCTAACACGTAGCCCGGAAACATCGGTTCAATCCACCAGATTTTCCCCCGGCGAGTCGCCTTACGATACCGAAGACGTGGGCAAAACACCTCGATCTGTTCAAGTTCACGCAGATTTCCAGCAGCGATGTGCTCACGTTTCGGCTGGCAACGAACGCAGAACCATTCAGGAAAATCGGATTCTGAGGCGTTCATTGGCCGAGGAGTTTTTGGAGAATTGGCAGAACTTTACTGCCGCTACGCATCCATTTATCCAGTCGTTGGATACGTTCTGCGGAAAACTTCCTTCGCTCGGCATCGTCAATTTCTTCGGTGACCTTCGCCAATCGAGTGAGCTTGATTTTTCCGCTATCCATGTGCGGACGGATTTGTTCCCGAATGAATCCACCGACGAGTCGCTTCAATTCAGTGGCAGGTTCGTAATAAGTGCGACGGTCCACTCCATTTTGGGCTTCACGAACCGCACCGAGACCTTTGAGCATTCGTAATCCTTGGCTAGCAGAGCCTTTACTGATTCTAAGACGATTGACTAGATCATCGAGAGACAGTGGAGATTGCGAAATGAAAAGCAGACCGTATATTTCTCCGATGGAGCGTGGCAAGCCGAGAACGCGAACTCCATCCACGAAAAAGTCCACCACTTGGCGTTCCAAGGGGTCAAGTTCTTGCTGATTTCCGTCAAGCAGGATGTCCACGCCGGAAAAGTAGGGATTGCCGTTTTTTGTTCAAACAAAAATGAACAAAGTGAATTTTTCGTCACACAAATATGGGCGAGAGACGAGAATCAGCCACACCAATGGAAGAATCGAGGATATGAATCACAAGAAAAGGGAGGATTTTCGTGCTCGCTTACTCAGCACGATTTGAATCGTAGCAGCATCAAAACTGAGCGACGCGCCAACGAAAGGCTCTTTTCACATATGGAAGAGTGCGGAAATCTTATTGCCAACCCGCCATGGCTTTGTTCCCCTTTCACCAGTTATGGCTAATCCGACCAACGTGCTCTCCAGTGGAATCGAAATTATCGGTTCTATCCGCTTCTCTAACGACATGATCATCGACGGAAAAATCGATGGCGAAATCATGTCCGACAAAGGTAAAGTGACCATCGGTGAAAATGCCGTCATCAAAGGCGATGTGACTGCGGGTGAAGTCAAAGTTTATGGCAAAGTCGAAGGTAAAATTACTTCCGAACGTTGTGAATTAAAGGACAAGTCCAGAATCAATGGTGACATCAAATCCAAGGTTTTCTCGATGGAAGAAGGTGCCCAGCTCTCTGGCCGCACCGACATCGGTGGCTGATTTCGCCGATAGAGCGGAAGCAAATCATTGCCATCGAACGATGGCGATTCGGTGGCAGTTTAGCGCAGCATAGAGACTGCTTTATCGGTGGCTTTCGTAAGCGCTTCGATGTCTGATTGAGAATTATACATCGCAAATGAAGCGCGGATCGTTCCGGTTATGCCGAAGCGCGCCATCAGAGGTTGGCAACAATGGTGGCCAGTGCGGACAGCGACTCCCATTTGATCCAACAATGTCCCGAGGTCGTAGTGATGGATACCTTCAATATTGAAGGAAAGTGCTCCGGCGCGATCATCTGGACCGAAAAATCGAATTCCTGGAATCGTTGATAATGCTTCTGCTGCCGACCGAATCAGACTTTTCTCATGAGCTTGGATTTCGAGCAGTCCGATGCCATTGATGAAATCAAACGCCGTCGCGAGCGCGATGGCACCCTCGATATTGGGCGTGCCAGCCTCGTATTTGAATGGCAGTGCGTTGTAAGTGGTTTTTTCAAATGTCACTTCCTTGATCATTTCACCGCCACCACGCCACGGTGGCAGTGCGTTAAGGACATCTGCGCGGCCCCACAAAACTCCGATGCCAGTCGGAGCATAGATTTTATGCCCGGAAAAAACGAGGAAGTCGATATCGAGCGCCTGCACATCGACTTGCAAATGGGCTGTCGCTTGTGCGGCATCAAGTAATACCCATGCACCGACTTTCCGAGCCGTTTTCGCCATTTCAGCCACCGGATTGATGGTGCCAAATGCGTTAGAAATCCACGTCAGCGCGAGGATTTTCGTCCGTTCATTCAACAGCGAGAGATAGGCATCTTGGTCGAGTGCGCCATCTTCGTGACAAGGAATCACCCGAAGAATCGCGCCAGTCTGCTCGCAGAGCATTTGCCATGGAACAATGTTCGAGTGATGCTCAAGCGTCGAAATTAGAATTTCGTCACCACGCCGAACTTGACCGGACAAGCCCAGAATATGGGCGATGAGATTGATCCCATCCGTCGTGCCAGAAGTGAAAATCACCTCGTCGGAACTCGCTGCATTCAAATGCGTGGCAATCGTTTGCCGGGCCTTTTCAAAAGCCTCGGTGGCGAGACGTGCCAGGTGATGTGTGCCGCGATGGATGTTCGAGTTGATCGCTTCATAATAGTGCTGAGAAGCACGCAGAACCGCCTTCGGCTTTTGCGTGGTCGCCGCATTATCCAGATAGACGAGAGGTCGGCCTTGGATCGCTGGATCAAGGATTGGAAATTCAGAAATCAGGGAGTCGAGTTGAAACATCGTGGCAATTTTCGCAACCATTGGCGACGAGCGAAGGTGAAACATACCAGCGCGAGCCGCAACGTCAGATTTTTTGACAAAAACATTCGGGCTGGGCGTACGGCACAATTCTGTCATTTTAGATGATGATGACGGCAACTTTAATGCTCATTATCAATGAACTAAGAATTCATCATCCGCTTTCTAGCCGAGTGATCACTGATTCAAGTTCAGTCGAGCGACTTGTTTGAAAATTCAGGACTTCTCCTAGACAAAAATCTCCGCTCTGGGCACAAGCAGGCGATATGAAAAAGATATTTCCACTGAGCGCCCCGAATCACCAACCACCACGGGTGATAGAGCAAATCAAAAATGACATCAGAAAATACATCAAACGGGAGCGGAAAAAGTCGCTCCCCGAGGGCGTGGATTTCTGGGATTTCAATTGTAAAATCGGTGAAAACGAAACGACTTCTGAAGTGAAACACGTTGAGGAACTTGCCACCGCAATCGACGCAGTGGCAGCCCACAACGCCGCATCGGTCTATGTCGAGATCCTCGCCGCTCCCGGTCACAGGCAACGGAAAAGCGAAGCTTGATGGGACGTCTTGGCACTTTCCAAATCTGTAGTTGCGACTATTTTCTCGATGCCGATGTTCCGCTTCCTTTTTCTAGCCATCTTATTCACCCGCTTTTGTGCAATGGCACAGGAAGCTCCGGCACCCGTAATCCCCCCAGTGGCGACCGCCGTAGAAGCTCCTGTGATCCCTGACGACGGAGTCCGCGTCTCCGTGCTCGGCTATCACGATTTTTCCGAGAAACAATCTGCGACGGCGATGCGGATCCAGACGTCCAAGTTCCGCAAACAGATGGACTCGATCCGCCAGCTCGGCATCAAGGTGATCTCCATGGAGGACTTCGCGGCTTGGAAAAAAGGCGGCAAGGAAATCCCCAAGAAGAGCATCGTCCTCACCTTCGATGATGGATGGAAATCTGTCTATACCGATGCCTATCCCATCCTGAAAGAGTTAGGGTATCCATTTACCATTTATTTATATAAGGAATATGTCGATGGCGGCGGTAGAGCTCTCACCACTGCGATGATCAACGAGATGCTTGCTCACGGCGCATCCATCGGCAGTCACTCCGTCAGTCATCCTTACCCGCTCACCGTGAAGAACTATCGGAAAAAAGGAGAGCATCCTTACGATGCTTACCTCCGCAAAGAATTAGGTGAATCCAAGCGTTTTCTGGAATCTAAGTTCCCAGTGAAAGTGACGAGTTATGCCTATCCCGGTGGATACTATACCGACGAGATGGTCAAGCTGGGTGAAGAATTTAGCTATGATCACATGTTCACGGTGATACCGGGAAAAGTGAAGCGTTCTTCGCCAGATGCCACCTTACCTCGTTATATCATTCTCGGAAATTACGACCCTATTTTCGAATTGGCGACGACTTTCCGCGAAGACCAAGTCGATACGAAATCCGCAGTCGCTGGCACTCCTGAAATCGTCCAGACCACGCCGCATCCCGTCACTCCAGAAGCGGGCGCAATCATCAATTCTCGCCTCCCACTGATTTCCGCCGATCTCACGAACGTAGAAAACTTGAACCCCGCGACACTCTCGATGAAAGTTTCCGGCTTCGGTGAAGTTCCTGCCATCTATTCTCCCGAAACCCATAAAATCTCTTGGCAAGTGAACCGCCGCCTGCGCCAGCCGAGCTGCCTCGTCGTCATCACTTGGAAAGATAACGCTGGCAAAGCTCCCGAAGCGCCGCTTCGCTGGTCGTTCCAAATCGACCGCGAAGCCGCCTATTTACCGGAGGGCGAATCATTTTAACCTCAAAAACTAGACTCATTCATGTTCTCTTCACTTACTGACAGTCTCGATAAAACCTTCCGCGATCTTCGTGGCGTCGGCCGTATCTCGGAAAAAAATATTGCGGACGCGCTCCGCGAAATTCGGATCGCCTTGCTAGAAGCCGATGTCGAATTCGGCGTGGCTAAGGATTTCATCCAAAAGGTGAAGGAGAAATCGCTCGGCGAGGACGTGCTCAAGTCCATCAAGCCCGGTGAACAAATCGTCAAAATTTTCCAAGACGAGCTCACGGCTTTGCTCGGTGGCGACCAAGCACCGCTGGACCTGAACCCGCCCGCTCGCATCCTCATCTGCGGCCTCAACGGAGCCGGAAAAACCACCACGTCTGCCAAGCTTGCCAACCGTTTGAAAAAAGAAGGTCGTCGCCCGCTGCTCATCGCTTGCGATCTCTATCGCCCGGCTGCCATCGATCAATTGGCGATGCTCGCGAAACAAATCGACGTCCCTTGCTATCAGCCAGATGCCAGCGAGAAAGACGTCGTCAAAGTCGCAAAAGACGCCCTCGTCTGGGCCGAGCAACAACAAGGAACCGTCCTCATCTTCGACACCGCTGGACGCCAAGAAATCGACGAGCGCCTCATCGTTGAGCTCAAGCGATTGCATGATTTCCTGAACCCCAAGGAGACTCTCCTCGTCGCCGATTCCGCGACTGGCCAGCAAGCCGTCTCCGTCGCGGAGCACTTCGACAAGGCAGTCGGCATCACCGGTATTATTCTCACGAAACTCGATGGCGATGCTCGCGGTGGCGCGGCACTCTCGATGCGGGCCGTCACTGGCAAGCCGATCAAATACGCAGGCGAAGGCGAAAAGTTAGATCAATTATTTGAATTTCACCCCACTCGTATGGCCGACCGGATTCTCGGCATGGGCGACATCGTCGGCATGGTGGAGCAAGTCGCCGATAAGGTGAACGAGCAGGATGCGATGCGCTCGATGAAGCGGATGCAGGAAGGGAAATTCGACTTCACGGACTTCTTGGATCAAATGAAAATGATTCAGAATCTGGGGCCGCTGGAAGGCTTGCTAGGAATGATGCCCGGCTTTAACAAAATCAAAAAACAGCTTCCGGCTGGAGTATTGGATAACAAGAAAATCAAACGCACCGAAGCGATCGTCCTCTCGATGACACTCATTGAGCGTCGCCGCCCGGAAATCATCAAAGGCTCGCGCCGCCAGCGCATCGCCGCGGGTTCTGGAACCTCGATCATGGAAGTGAATCAGCTCATCAAACAATTCGGCGAGATGCGTAAGATGATGAAGTCGCCAGGAAAAATGAACGCAATGATGAAGCAAATGGGCGGCCTCGGTGGCATGAAAGACATGATGAAAGGAATGGGCGGCGGCAAGTTCCCGTTCTGAAATCTCGAATCTGAAATTTGGACATCCCTGTGTCTGACAGAGAGGACCCCAGAGACGAGGTCTGGCTGCGCCCGAAAACTCTAAGATTCGCTCCTCGATATTTGATAGATTCCCTGTAGGAAAGCCAACGTCAACACCCATGCGGTTCTTTGGAGCCAAGCGGACGATCCCCGTCTGGGCACGTAGGCAGGAATCCTGATCTCCCATTCCCGCCGGTCCGAACTCATCTTCTAAGACATCGTTCTTCTGGAGATCTCCCCCAGGTGCCGCCAAAGGACGGATCAAGGACACGGAAGACATTGACGCCTTGCTTTCCAAAGTGACCGAATGTTTGCGCGTGATTCCGATGAACCCCGAGATCGCCCGCCTCGCTCTCGAACTCGATCTTCCCCACAGCGATCCATTCGACCGCGTCATCACCGCAACCGCGAAAAACCATGCCATCCCCTTGCTCACCCGGGATCGTTCAATCACCCGCTCGGAATCGGTCACAACCCTCTGGTAAACCGTGGCTCACCGCAGTGCCATGCCTCACGCATCCTCGTTTCACTCGACGATCTCCGCTCCCGGCTTCTTTTGTATTGCGACAACGATCTACCCACTCGCTGCGATCATCGATGTTTCGCGTGGTCCTCGATTTGCGTGCCAGCCAACTTGTGAGACTGCGGGGACTATTGACCCCATAATAGATGCCGGGAGTGAGGAGATGGGAAAATGATGAATTAAATCGTCTATTGACGAAAAACGTAAATAGCACCATTCTCCACCGGTGGTCCAAAGCTTCGCAGATCGGGAAACCGAGAAAATCTGGAACCGCCAACGATCACGCAAACTGCCACCCGACATTCAGGATCGGGCACTGCGCAAGCTCCGCGAACTTGCCGCCGCGCCCACCCTTGAAACCCTCCGTTTCCCACCATCCAACCGCCTTCACCCCTTGTTGGGAGACCGCAAGGACAGCCACGCCATCCGCATCAACGATCAATGGCGCATCACATTCACATGGGGTTTCCAAGGCCCCGAAAACGTTTGTATCGAAGACTACCACTGAATCTCATGAAAACAGCCCCACTCCTTCACAACCCCCATCCCGGCGAGACGCTCAAAGAAGCTCTCGGCGACTTGGGCATCACCCAGTATCGGCTCGCCCAGGACACCGGCCTGCCCCACAGCCGAATCACCTCCATCATCAAGGGCCGCCAGGGCATCACCGCCGCCACCGCGCTGCGCTTCGGCAAATACTTCGGCACCCCTCCCGAATACTGGCTCAACCTCCAACACATGCACGACCTCGCCGCCGCCCGCGAAGAACAGGCCGATGCACTCGCACTCATCCGGCCTTTAGTTGCGTGACATGTGTCTTGCGCGATAATTAAAATCCTCCGATGGGAAAAAAGGCGGCTTCCACCCGCCGCAGTCGTATCGGTATGTGGGGAGCGAGGAGTTGGTGAAGCTGATGGATGCCTGACTAGGAATCCACTCAATCCCGCGTTCGGTAGGCGTGGGTGCTGAGAACCTCACTAAAATCTCATTGGAACCTCTTGGCTTGTCTTACCCCCGGATTTCTTGTATCGAAACCCTCATGATCGCACTTGCCGAGATACATGAACTTCCCCTGCACGAAAAACTGCGAATGATGGAAGCCCTGTGGGATGGTATCGCCCCTCTGGAAGCCGAAATGGAAGTCCCCCAATGGCACAAGGATCTTCTCGACGAACGCGAACAACTCATTTTGGATGGTAAAGCCAAATTCATCGACTGGGAAACCGCCAAACTGCAGATCAAAGACGCGATCTCATGAAGCTCGAACTCCTCGATCTCGCGATGGGCGATTTGATCGAAGGCTACCACTTCTATGAAACGCAGGAAGCCGGCCTCGGCACGTATTTCCTCGACACCCTCTACTCAGATATCGATTCCCTCAGGATTTACGGAGGCATCCATCGGAAAGCATACAAAAACCTCCATCGCGCCCTGTCCAAGCGCTTTCCATTCGCCATCTACTACACCTTGGAATTGGAAACCGTCCGCGTGCGATCCATCGTGGATTGCCGGAGAAATCCATCTTGGATCCGCCAGCATCTCAGGAATGCCTGATAGCCGCTAGCCGCGAAATTCAGAGTAGTTCGAATCCGCCACCAAACTCAAAGCCCTCTGGCGCAGAAAAGGCGGATTCCACCCGCCTCAGTCGTATCGGTATTTCGGAAGTGAAAAGTTGGTGAAGCTGATGGATTGACGCTGGGGCGGAAAGGTTAGGGAGATTTCTGTGCATCGGAGAGACCTGACCCCATTCATCTCGCGGAGACTCCACACAAGGTTGGCGAGACAGTTCAGCTTGGCTGGTCCATTTTCCGCATTGCGGACGCTTCTGTTCCGCCAGCGCTGGAGTCGCTGGACTGAAGAAATCCGGAGTAGCAGTGGAAATTTACAATTGAACCCCTTTTGGACTGTGCGCAGGGTGGGCACACACAACCTGTCAAAGCTAACCTTCCTTCATTCCATGAAATCCACCTATCCGTTCGCCGCAGCGACAGTCTGCATGACGTCCCTAATTCTTTTATTTTCGGTAGTCGATTCATCAGCCCAGTTGGCCGGGTATTATAAACTGCAAGTCGCCTTCGGTCACTACAACCGCTCCGATAGTGGTGTGGGGGTGTATGACGGGGCGCTATTGGTCACCGAGAATGCCTTCATCGAGTTCGACGACAGCGCACTCAACGACGGGCAGGACGAAAGTTATCTGGTCATTTTCGGCGATGGCCGGGTGACCGGGCATTGGACGCAACAGCTGGATTTCGCCGCGAGTTTTTCCTCATCATTTGGAGCCGAGGAAAATTCAGGGAGCGTGCATCCGACGGTGCGACTGGATGCTGATGTCACGGGCACGGTGGTTTCCGAAACAGCAAACTCGGTGACGCTTCAGCTCACCGCTCTCATTGACTGCGATTACGGCAAAGGTTTTTCGTTCGGCAGCTTTGAAGGCGCGTCGGCTTCGTGGAGTGCAACGGATATTTCCCTGCCGATGACCGTGACGGCGACGCGAAATCCTGACGGCAGCTTGGTGTTCCCAATTCCCACCGCGACCGCGATTCTGCCGCTGCTGGCGGCGGCGAGTCCAGCCCCGCCGTCGTTGGATGGAGAGCATATCCGCAACTTCGCGTTATCGGGCGTATCCATCCAAAAGCCC
>JANORE010000249.1:0-2354 GCA_031415155.1 Akkermansiaceae bacterium
ACGTCGGCCTGAATTATTACCTCTATGGCCACAAGCTCAAGCTGATGAACGGTCTCGAGTATTCTCACCTAGGCGGCGGCGACTACAGCGGCTACACATTCCTCAGCGGACTTCGTTTCTCATTCTAATCTCACCGACTTATCCACATCTCTAACTAAGAAATAACATGAAAGCTATCAGTCATCTATTCGCCACCGTCGCCATGATTTCCATGGTCAGCGCACAGACACTCAGCATCAAAGGCAGCGATACGCTCGGTGCCAAGCTCGTCCCGCAACTTGCCGAGAGCTTCAAGGCCGCTGGAAATAAAGGCGTGAAATTTGAGATCGCAGCCGAGGGCTCGACCACTGCATTTCCCGCACTTGCAAATGGCACCGCGCAAATCGGCATGTCTTCCCGCCAAGTGAAGGACGACGAGCGCACCTTCTGCCGCACCAAGGGAGTTTTCCTCAAAGAGCACCCGATCTGCCACGACATGATCTGCGTGATCGTGAACAAGAACTCGCCGCTCACGAAACTGACCAAGGACCAAGTTGCTAAAATTTTCACAGGCCAGATCAAGGATTGGTCGGAAATCGGCGGCGCACCTGGCAAGATCTCGATCTACACCCGGAACACCTCTTCTGGCACTTATAAGGATTGGCAAAAACTCGCCATGGGAGGCCGCGATTATCCATCGAGTTCACAAAAATTAGCCGGTAACGAGCAGATTGCCCAAGAAGTCGCCAAGAACAAGAACGGCATCGGCTACGTCGGACTCGCCTATTCTAAAACCAATGGCACCAAGGCACTCGTCATCGACGGCGTCGAAGGGGTTGCGAAAAACGCGAAGAAATACGCTTACGCTCGCCTCTGCTACCTCTACGCTCCTGACAAGCCGACTGCCGAGGCAGAAGCGTTCTTGAACTTCGCGAAATCCGATGCTGGACAAGACATCGTCCGCAAGGTTGGTTTCATATCAAATAAAGATCTGTAATTACTTCTCAGGTTTTGGTTGCCACGAAATGAGCATCGCGAGTTCTCTACGCGATGCTCATTTTCTTGCTATATCAGAAGAAAAAACTACCACGTCGTGCATCGCTAATGTCGCAGGAAAAAAATCCATCAAGCCACTCTCCTCATCGTTTCCAACGACAAGGATTTTCCTACGAGAAGGCGGTCAAGTTTTTTTTCGCGTCCAATGCCGGGCTGACCATCGTCATCCTCGCGCTGATCATTGTTTTCCTGCTCAAGGAAGGCCTCGGATTTTTCCCCGGCTACCAGCGGGAACTCCAAGTCTATCGCATCGCCGGGCTGGAATTTGTCGATCTTTCCCGGAAAAATCTCACGGCTCATGAGCAGCTCACCAGCGTTCTCAATCGTTCGTATTACGCGGAAATCAATGGCAAATGCGCCAAGGAACTTCGCCGCTCGCAAGAGACCAGCGCACTTTTTAATGCCTACACCGATCAGATCGGGGCCACTCGCGATTTGGTCATCAATAACTCGCAAGCCGAGAATCATCCCAATTCAGAAATGCTTGTCGCCCTCAAGGCGAACTACGAAAAGCAAAAGCTCAAAGCCCTCACGGCCCTTCCATCCACGCCGCATCTCACCGAAAACGAGCGGCAAACTTTGATCCAATCCATCCGTGATCGCGCCCTCGATGCTACGGACGATCCTGCACTCGTCACCACGCTTTCTGAAGAATTTACCGCCGCCCAGCAAACGCATTCTGAGCCGCTGCAAGCACTGCGCGAGACCATTGACTCCTTCGAGTCTGCAGGCTCAGACCTGGGCGCGCTCGTCTCGGAAATGACCCAGTCCGTCACCGTCACCAAGGAGAAAATCCAAGGCGCAGATATTCTTGAAAAAGACCGCAAAACCTTGCTCGCCGCTGCCGCCAGCGCGAAGGATCCCGCAGAACGTGAAAAACTAACCGCCGAGGCAACCGCCTCTCTCGCCGACAAGCCCGATGTCGAAGGACCGATCCAGATCTTACTGGAAAAGCGTTCCACCTGCGTCGCCGTCCACACGGCATTGAAGGAATCGACGAGCAACGCTGCCGGCAAACTTCCTGAAAATTTCACTCAGCCGGAAGCGATCCGCCTGCTGAAAGTCGCCCGCAACACGCTGCCACTTTTCATCGCAGATCTTGAGAAAACCCCAGCAGCCATCAACGGTTGGAAACACGATGCACCTGTGCCGTTGAGTGCCGCTATCTCCTCATTCATCACTGGAAAAGACTGGGTCACCGGCGGCGAATGGCAGGATTTTTACGGGATTTTACCTCTCGCCATCGGCTCGCTGATGATCTCGATCGTGGCACTCATCATCGCCATCCCCACCGGCATCGGTGCGGCAATTTATGTCAA
>JANORE010000250.1:0-6547 GCA_031415155.1 Akkermansiaceae bacterium
GAAGAAAACCGGTCTTGATCCGGTGGTGCCTACACCGGAGGCAAAACTCGATTGGTTCGAAATTGCCGGCACCGATGGGAAGTATGCTTGGGCCGATGCAGTAATCGACGGTGACAGCGTCATCCTGTCCTCGCCCGAAGTGACCGCCCCAGTGAAGGCGCGTTATGGCTGGGCAATCAACCCCGAGGGTTGCAATCTTTACAACGCCGCCGGACTCCCAGCCTCACCTTTTCGAACAAGTGACTAAAAACACGAATGCGTATGACCCCTAACATTCGACCTCTCGTCCAACTCACGTGGATCGCAGCCACGGCGGTTCTATTTCTAGCAGGTCATGGCAAGAGCAGCGCTTCCGAACCCTTGGCCGCCTCGCCGGAGAAACTCGCACTTACCGAACAGTCTGCCGACCTCCGTGCAATGCTCAACGCCGAGCTTGCTTCAGGCAAGAAGCGCATCGTGATTCCGCCAGGTCGTTATCGTGTGCAGGCGGAATACGGGGGACATCTCCAATTCAAAAATCTCTCTGATGTGGAAATCATCGCCACCCATGTGGAGATGATTTGCACCTCAACGGTTCAGGCTGTTTCGTTCGATCATTGCTCAAATGTCACCCTGCGCGGGCTGGTCGTGGACTACGATCCTCTGCCGTTCACGCAGGGGAAAATCATCGCCATCGCGCCTGACAAGAGTTCGATAGATTTCGAAATCGCCGAAGGTTATCCAGAAAACAAACTGGAGGAGCGTGTTCAAATTTACGATCCCGCAACGAGTGAACTTCGCCGGGGCGACGCGAATTGGAAGCAGGAAATCCAATCCCTTGGCGGCCGCCGCTACCGCTTTGAGAAAAATCACTACCGATTCAATCCGCTGCACGACACCGAGCAGATCGGAGACATCCTCGTGACCAATCAGAGTTTCGGCACTCATGGTTCGCCCCACACGGTCGAGTTAAAGAATTCAAAAGGTGTGCATCTCGAAGACATCACCGTTTTCGCTTCCCCTTGTTTCGGATTTCTCGAATACGACTGCGACGGAAACCGCTACATCCGCTGCAAGGTGGATCGCCGCGATCCTGCGGATGATCCCGTCAAACGCGCCCAGCCACGGATGCGCTCGCTCAATGCCGACGCCTTTCACAGCAAAGATGCGGCGAAGGGCCCTACCATCATTGGCTGCACCGCCCGTTTCCAAGGAGACGACTGCGTGAACATTAACGGACATTACCACTACGTTTGCGGCAGCCGAGGACCGTTAGTGCGCATCGCAGTCCTCGAAAAAAAACCCAAAATCGGGAGAGGCGATCCCGTTGAATTTCTCCCCTATTCCGGGCCACGTCCACCCGATGCGGTGGTATTGAAAATACAACTCGATCCCACACCGATCACTGAGTCAGAAAAAAACCTGATAGCAAAACTAGGACTTGATGAGCGAATCCGCACCGGACTGCTCACTGGCAAAGCGGAGTTCTATACACTCACCCTGGATCGTGAGATCGTGATCCCTGCCGGTTCGGCGGTTTGCAGTTCCCTGCGGGTCGGTAACGGTTTTGTGGTAAAGGACTGCGACTTCGGCCACAACCGTTCGCGGGGCATCCTCATCAAAGCCAGCAAGGGCGAGGTCAGCAGCAACCGGATCGTCAAAAGCCACATGGCGGCGGTGCTGATTTCCCCCGAATTCTGGTGGATGGAAGCTGGGATTTCCAGCGATCTGGTCATCAATGACAACTTCATCGAGGGCTGCCAACAGACTCCCATCCAGATCCTCGCCCCCGGCGGAGATCGCCACCCACTCCCCCCCGGCACCCATCGTAATATCGCCATCACGGGAAACCGCATGGTCGATTGTGCATGGCCGCTCATTAAGGTGACCTCTACCAGCGGTTTGACCATCAAGGGCAACCCGTTTCCTGAGACTCCTCCGGCATGGCAGCCTGCCAGTCCTGCCGGAAAGAGTCGTGTTGCCATTGAGTTAGAGCAGTGTGAGAACGTCACCTCAGACAGGTAACTGCCGCGTGACCAGAAGCCTTCGGCAAAAAGAAATTTTTGACCCCGGATGACCCAAGATCATAGACCCAAATAGGAGAGCTTTGGGTGATTTGCATCAGGATAAATTCCCGTCTGATTCTTGAATATTCAGGTGCCGTAAGTTGAAGATTTAATAAACCGCAATGGGAGCGAAGTGGACATGGAGGAACTGACGGTTTCAAATAATTTCCTCAAATGGACGTTAAAAACGCAGATGGGAAGAGATGAAGAGATTTTTTAATGCGTGATCTCAGAATCAATTCCTTCTTCCATCTGCGTGTATCTGAGTCCATCTGCGGTTTAATTTCTGAAATTTTTAATGGATGATACCTGAATAGTTACTCTGATTCTTGAATATTCATCCGCGTAAATCCGTGCCGTCAATCCAGCCAATCGGGACTTCTAAGAAAACATAAGGAAACTCGTTGGCGGATCGAGAGAAAGGTGATTAAAGTCAAGTGATTCAATGAAATCTGAAGTTAACACCAAGAAATTTAAGATTGAGCCTTTCCTAGGTGGATTGGCTCTGTTGCTTTTATTAGTCGGATGTTTTTACGTTCTGAAGCCATTCATGACGGCACTGATGTGGGCGATGATCTTGGCGTATTCGCTACATCCTTTACAGCGGATTTTCACTCGTTGGTTCCGTGGCTCGAGGACTCTCGCCGCTTGTTTCGTCACCTTGACGGTGACACTGACGCTCGCGGGGCCGATTGTATTGGTTGGTTTTAGCATCGCGCAAGATGGTAGGGATCTGGCCAACGCCACTCGCAATTGGTTCCTGTCTGCGCCAGAGCAAGCCCCGCCCTGGGTGGAGAAATTACCTCTTGTAGGAACTGACGTTGCCACATTTTGGGCCAAGTTCGCAGAGGATCGGAAGCCGATGTTAGATCAACTCGAAAAGGAGGTAAAAGCCCTGCCGCCACGCCCAAAGATCGTCGTAGAAGGGGAAGACGGAGTGGTTTTGAAAGAAGCCCCGCCTACTCCAGACCAAGTGGTCCCCACCAAAGAGGCGACCGATCAAAAACTGGAATCACAAAATTTCGTCGCGCTCATCGGAAAATTTCTGACCTGGGCATGGGGTTGGTTGCTCACCATTACGCTCGCTGTTGGGCAAGGAGTTACGCAGTTAGTGCTGAGTGGTTTCTTGGCATTCTTCTTATTGCGAGACGCGCCGATTCTATCACAACGGCTCGCCACTGCTGCGGATCGCCTCGCTGGCACTCGTGGCTTGCACTTGGTCAAGGTCGCTGGAGATACTGTCCGTGGAGTGATCTATGGAATTCTTGGAACCGCGATTGTGCAAGCCTTGGTCGCCGGATTGGGGTTCTGGATCGCAGGGATTCCCGGAGCCGTTTTACTCTCGGTTCTCACGTTTTTCTTTGCCGTGATCCCGTTTGGCCCGCCGATGATTTGGCTGCCAGCGAGCTTATGGCTATTTGCTCAAGACAAGCCTGGACTGGGCATCTTTCTCGTGCTTTGGGGGATTTTTGGAATCAGCAGCGTCGATAATTTCTTGCGACCTTACCTGATCAGCCAAGGGAGTAAAATGCCCTTCGTGCTGATTTTCTGCGGCGTCATCGGTGGCGCATTGGCCTTCGGCCTAGTCGGACTTTTTCTGGGACCTACACTGCTGGCTGTCGGATTCCGATTGATCGAAGAATGGTCTTCAAATCGCGACGATTCAGAAACGGGATCGATCATTCATGGCAGTTCGAGATTGATCAGCGAGTCGGCATCGGACACACATCTGCATGGCGGTGAGTCCCTCGGTGTTAGGTAAAGTTTTAGAAATTTTCGAGCGGAATTTCCGCGATCGAAATGAATTGGGAGCCTCGATCAGTATTTGGTGGAATGGCGTAGAGCTGATTTCGCATGGCCACGGGTGGTGCGAACGAGAAAAAATCCGCGAGTGGACAGACCGAACTTTAGTCCCCGTTTATTCTGCAACGAAGGTGCCATCTGCGGCGGCATTATTGATGGCTCTGGAAAGTCGCGGGCTTACGGCAGAGACTGCCATACATGAAGTTTGGCCGCGATTTCCCGTGCCGATGGCGAAGTTTTCCCACCTACTATCGCACCAATGTGGCTTGGCCGCACTCGATCAAGCTGCAGATGTATTTGACCATTCTCAAGTGGTCGCCGCCCTCGAAGCGCAGACGCCAGCGTGGGAATTAGGCACCGGCCACGGCTATCACCCCCGGACTTATGGCGCGCTCACTGACGAGTCCGTGCGCCGTCTCACCGGAAAAACATTGGGAAATTATTGGCGGGAAAAAATCGCGGAGCCTCTGGGCTTGGATTTCTGGATCGGCTTGCCAGAAAATGAGTGGCCGCGTGTCGCCCGCCTCTATCCGGGTAAAGCAGATTCATCGAATCTAACCGATCATTTCTATCAGCAACTCAACACTCAAGGAACCTACACGCGCCGGGCATTTTCCTCGCCTCGTGGCCTCCATACGATTCAAGAAATGAACGAGCCTCGCGCATGGTCTGCGGGATTACCCGCGCTCGGCGGGGTGGGAACAGCGTCGGCTTTGGCCCGGTTTTATCAAGCCGCGATCGGTTCCATCGAGAGTCCACTTTCGCCAACCGTCAGACAGGCACTCGCCATGGCGCAAACTGCTGGCGAAGATCGCGTATTGCTCCGCCCTACCCTCTTCACTTGCGGTGCCCAACAAGATCCACACGACGAATCCGGCCAGAAAACCCGTCAGATTTACGGCCCATCATTTTCCGCATTCGGTCATCCCGGCGCAGGCGGTAGCCATGGTTTTGGCGATCCAGAAACGGGAATTTCCTTCGCCTACGTCATGAATCAAATGGAACTCAGCGTCATGCCCGGCGTGAAATGCATGGAAATGGTCGCAGCCTTGTTCTCGGAATGATGAAGAATCCTTCGATCTCCTTCTCTGTATTTTTGCCTCAACTCTGAATCGAACAAAAATCCGTAATGACTGACTCTCCTAATGAAAGCTTCTCACTATGCTGCCGCGCATGATGATTTGTGGAAATGATGCCGTCGCTCAATGGATTGCCCTAACGGGGCAACATGCGATAGCCCAGGGCAACGCCCTGGGTAGAGAAATCCCGAGGAATCCAAGCCCTGAAGGGGCGAAATCGGGTATCCACCTCCTGAAGAGTTCCGCCCATTCAGGGCTAAACCACTTCTTACACCCATTATCCAGGGCGATGCCCTGGGCTATCGCATTTTGCCCCGTTGGGGCAATCCTGCTCGACATCTCCCACAAAACATGAAGCTCGGCAGTATATTTCCTCCGCGCCCGACGACTTTGGCGCATGAAATCCTCAGGCCATTGATCCAGCCCGGCGATCTCGTGATCGATGCGACAGCGGGAAATGGGCATGATACGGTTTTCCTCGCGGAGTGGGTCGGCATATCGGGAAAAGTGCTGGCTTTCGATATCCAAGCCGCCGCGATCCAATCCACCAGATCCAAGATCCTCGCTGCTGGGTTCATCGAACGCACCGATTTTTTCCAGCAATCACACATCGAAATGTCCGCTCATGCAGCCCCGGAATCGGTGGCGGTGATCATGTTTAATCTTGGCTATTTACCTGGCGAAAACCACGAGTTGACCACAGAGGCCGGAGAAACGCTAAGTGCTTTGGAGATCTCCACGAGATTGCTCCGACCCGGTGGCGTCATTTCTGTGATCTGCTATCCCGGTCACACCGCAGGAGCCGCCGAAGCGGAAATGGTGGAGAACTGGGCCGCCTCAATCACCGCGAATGGCTGGCGCGTGGCGAAATACGGGGCGATCGGAACACGTCGCCCAGCGCCGTTTTTATTGTTAGCCCGAGCGACTCCCATGCTTTAGAGCGGGCACGGCATAGATTTTGTGGGTTGCTTTTGATTTCAGGACAAGAAATGACGGGGAAATTGATTTCTGCTACCAAGCCCCCCGCAGCAACGCATCTACAATTCCCCGCAATCCCTCCGCCATCGTCCGCCGCCTCTGTTCCCCCCTCTCTACCCTCACCGTCCTGCAGCAGGCAGATTTATTTGAAATGGAACGCTTTATGGTACGACGAGCTGGCACACTTCGCAGTGGCGATAGTCACTCTCCATTCAAACGGAAGCAGAAGCAGCTCGACTCCGATTCCCCCCCCCCCTAAATCCCAAGGGGACTTCACCCCTCCCGTCCCCCAGGGGAGGCGGGGGGAGACCTTTTGAGAGTAGCTCGCCACTTCATCTTTATTCCAATATCCAATAAAATCTTTACGGACTAAAATAGACAAGATTTCTATTTGTCACCATCTTAATGCTTTCAGACTTCCCTTGCAGTCACTGATTTGAGAGAAGCTTCCTAATTTGAATTTCCTCACTGCCATCGTTCGAAGGTTGATTTGGTGTGATCACGAAATCATAGCCACCGAATTTGAGGTATGGAGTCTTTTGAGGCTCTCATACCTTCATTTTTTCGCTGGGAATGCTAGGTCCAGCAAGGGCTCGCGGGGTCTGGGACAGGCTCTAGCTAGGGTGATGCCCTAGGCTATCG
>JANORE010000251.1:0-4101 GCA_031415155.1 Akkermansiaceae bacterium
GATCGCCACTGCTGGTGAAAACCAGCCGCACGATAACATGCCGCCCTACCTGTGCGTCAATTTCATCATCGCCGCAGAGGGTATTTTTCCTTCACGGAATTGATCTGAATACTGATTACCAACGAGTCAATTCGCTTAAATTCAACATCCTGATTCCCATGGCTTCTGAACCTTTGATGTCACAAATCCAAATTTTCGCCTTCGACTTCCCACCCAGAAGGTGGGCGAAGTGCGATGGAACCTTACTGGCAATCAGCCAAAACCAAGCACTCTTCTCACTCCTCGGTACGACGTATGGTGGAGATGGTCGGACGACCTTCGGCTTGCCAGACCTCCGCAGCCGGATGCCGAAGCACTTTGGCAATGGACCTGGACTGGCTGGCTATGTGCAGGGTCAATTTGGCGGTATGGAAAATGTGGCGCTCCTGACCGCTCAAATGCCGGTTCACGCTCATACTGCAACGACCACTGCTGCCCAGCCCTGCCAGAGCACGGCGGGCGATAGTGACAACCCCGCTGGTAAATTCCCCGCAGCTCATGAATCGGCGGATATTTACTCGACCACCGACAACGCGAACCTCGGTGCGCCAACCGTCAGCACTACGATCAATCCCACCGGTAGTAACCAACCGCATGCGAATCTGCCGCCGTATTTGACGCTAAACTTCTGTATCGCCACTGCTGGCATCTTCCCGTCACGGAATTAGTCCGAGTTGCTTCTCACAAAATATCTTTCCTAAACCTTTTACACACATAATTTTATGGCTAGCGGTCAATTTGTTGGAGAAATCAGAATGCTTGGCTGCAATTTTGCGCCTAGACAATGGAGCTTTTGCAATGGCCAGGTGGTTTCGATTGCTTCAAATACCGCACTTTTTTCGCTCCTAGGCACGCAATACGGCGGTAATGGTCGGACGACTTTCGGCTTGCCGGATCTCCAAGGCCGGACGCCGATGTCTTTCAATCAAGGCCCAGGGCTGACTGAGCGCTTCATTGGCGAAAATGGCGGCACAGAAAATGTCATCCTGACGACTGCTCAGATGCCGGCACACACGCATGTGGTTAGCACCACAGCCTCTGAACCTTGCCAAACCAGTGCCGGAGATACGGATCGCCCGGAATTAGCATTTCCCGCACAGAATGCCACGGCGGAAGTTTTTTCCTCCACGAGCAACGCCAGTATGGGAGCAATCTCTGTAACCACCACACTCGCCAACAACGGCGGCGGTCTGCCGCACGACAATCTACCACCCTACTTGTGCCTAAACTTCTGTATCGCCACTCAAGGCATTTTTCCGGCGCGCAATTAACGCTTCGTCATTCCAATATTTCTTCTCCCATGAAACTTCATTCTCTCGTTAAAAATTTAAGCGCAGCTTGCCTTCTGGCGCCATCGCTGCTCCAAGCCATTCCCACGGAAATCGCTAAGGAATCCTTTGAGGGAGCATCTGGCGCGATTGGTTTTAACACCTCGGTGTCACAGTTCATCGAAACGTCGATTAACCCGTTATCAGACTACTTCTCCATCATTCCTAACAACGGCACGAAAATCAGCGGTTCCCGCACGCTTCCTGGAGGCGACGGAGCCAGCATTTTTGCCGCTGAAGATTGTGACACCCCACGCACTGCGCCAGCGACGCCAGGACCGCAGGAAGTTTCACTCACCACCAACTCCGTCAACATTGCTGGGAAAATCAACACGCAGGTGCGCCTGTTGATGGCAGCGCCAGGCCGCGATACTGCTGGCACGGTGAACCTGAACGAATACGAAAATTTCAGCAACGCCCCGCTGTTCATCAACAAACTCAAAGTAGAAGTCAGCATCGATGGCGGTACTTTCCAGCGCGTGGTGCAGTTTTCTCCTAACGTCACTCAATCACCGGCCCCGCTCACCTTCGATGCGGATGGAAATAACGTCGGCGGCGATGCGAATCCGATTTCATCGAATCCCACAACTCTCAATGCCTCTTTTCAAGAAGGCATCTACTCCATTCCCACCGGTAACACGGTCCAAATCCGCGTCACTCTAGAAAGTGATGCCACGGGAGAATTGATCTGCTTCGACAACATCCGCATCTTTGGCGAAGGCTCCGTCACCAGCCCGCCAGCCATTTCTGGTGTGCCAACTGGAAATCTCATTTTCACGGAAGTTGGCACGGCAGTAGCCATTGCTCCTGCGCTGACAGTGACAGACACGGATAGTGCCAATCTCACCTCCGCCTCAGTCGTGCTTTCTCAAGCTCTCGTCTCCGCAGAAGACGTTCTCGCCGCAATGCCATCGGGAGCGATCCTTGCGGGTAACATCACTTACACGGCTACAACAGGAACACTTGCCATCACCGGTGCCGCTTCATTGGCTGACTACCAAGCGGTGCTCCGCAGTGTCACCTACCGGAATACGAACACTGCCAATCCATCGACTTCCGTTCGCCGTGCGACTTTCCTTTTAAATGACGGCACAAACCCGAGCAACAGTCCCACACGCGACATCGAAGTCGTCGATAACATCGCCACGCAGACGATTCCATTTACCGAGAGCTTTGAAACGGATGGCCGTGGCACCCGCTACGCGGTGACCGCCAGGGTCAATGCTCTTACTCCAAATCCTTCATTCTTCGACCGCACTCAGCCTGGAGATGTCACCAATCTTGACGGCGCTTGGGCCTACACCATCGAAAACGTCGATGATAATCCAGATGTCAACGAAACGGTCGCCTTTAACCTCAATACGGCTGGTTTTTCCGAGCTTACGGGTAAACTCAGAGTGGCTGCTCCCGGAGGCGCTGCTTACGATGGAGGCACAGTCCCTGATTTCCTCGTGGTCGAAGCGACTACCAACGGTAATACTTGGAATCGAGTCTTGGCATTTTATGCCACTGGCGCAGCCACCACCACCATGGCTCAGGACACCAATAACGACAATGTCGGGGATGGCACGGTGCTGACATCCGCGTTGCAGGAATTCACTTTCAGTCTGCCCGCTGGTGCGGCAACGATGGGACTGCGTGTTCGTGGTTTCTCAAACATCACTGCGGAACGCATTCTTTTCGATAAACTTGATGTCGAAGGGCGCCAAGTTTCCTTCGCGGTTAATGACAGTTCAGGTGCAGAAAATGTATCACCTCGTGCCTTTACGGTGACACGGACTGTGACTGGAACTGGATCTACTGGCTCAGATACGATCGATTTCGCGACGGCCAACGGCACAGCCACCTCGAGTTCCGATTACACGGCGAATAGTGGCACTTTGACTTTTGCAGAAGGTGAAACAACCAAGACGATTAACGTCACTATTTCTAATGACTCCACTGTAGAGTTGGATGAAGCCTTTAGCGTCGGACTTAGTAATGCGAGCCGTGGCACGATCACCGACGCCACAGGTGACGGTGCCATTACCAATGACGACGCCTCCGTCCTCACCTTTTCCGCTGCCAGCGTGACCGAAGGAGACACCGGCACCGCCACTCTTAGCATCTCCTACTCCTTGAGCAATCCAGTCGATGCTAGCGTCACTGCCAGCATTTCCACTCTCGCCACAGGAAGTGCCACGGCAGGCACGGACTTCACCGCGATTTCAGGCCAAATCTTGACGATCGCTAGCGGCACGACCAGTGGAAACCTTAGTATTAGTGTTCTCGCCGACCGCCTCGTCGAGTCGAACGAAACGATCAATGCTCGTGCTAGCTCACTGGCGGCCAGCGGACGTTCGGTAGGTTTCCCCGCCGCTGCTTCTACGACCGATTTCACTGGCACGATCACCGATGATGACGTTGCCATCGTCCCCGGACCGGCTAGCCTAAGCTTGACGAAAGGGAACTCCGGGAAACTACTCCGCACCACATTGATCGCTCTAGCCACTGGCGGCGAAGGCCCGATTACCATCACGGCAGTTCAAGGCACTACGACGGCTGGCGGCGGCACGGTGAGCAGTGCGGATGGCTGGATCATCTATCAACCCGCAGCGAATTTCACCGGAGCAGACAGTTTTACCTACACTCTCAGCGATGGTTTCAATAGTGTTACCGGCACGGTCGCTGTCGCGATTTCCGCCGTAGCGGCATCTGGCCCGACAATGAATATCGTGGGCATCACGCCTCAAGG
>JANORE010000252.1:0-2887 GCA_031415155.1 Akkermansiaceae bacterium
TTGAAGAGGTCAAACTCAGACCCATTTAATCCAATAAATCAGGATAATGTTTGCGGGCGAGCGACATCGAGAGGTCAAGGATGCCTTGGCTCCGCTTATTTCGCAGTGCTTCATCTGCCATCGCGGAGCACTCGGCATGACTGAGTGAGCGGATGGCTTGGCCGACGCGTGGAACTTGCTGCGGCCCAACAGATAACTCCTCCACTCCCAAGCCCAATAACAGCGGAGTGAGGCGAATATCACCTGCCATTTCACCGCAAACTCCCGTCCAGATTCCATTGTCATTCGCGGCATCAATCGTGCGCTTGATCAAGCGGATGACGCCGGGGTGGGTGGGGCGGTAGAGCTCTGCGACATGAGGATTTACCCGATCCACGGCGACGGTGTATTGAATGAGGTCATTGGTGCCGATGGAGAAGAAATCCACTTCCGGCGCGAGGAGATCCGCGCAGATGGCAGCGGCGGGAACCTCGATCATGATGCCCACGGGGAGATTCCGATCAAATGGGACATTCTCTTTTTCTAACTCATCCATGCAGCGACGGACCATTTCCTTGCTCTGTAGGACTTCGGCGAGACCGGAGATCATGGGAAACATGACGGCGATCTTCCCGAATGCACTGGCCTTGAGGATGGCTCGGATTTGTTCACGAAACATGGCTGGCCGCGCGAGTGAGACGCGAATGCCGCGCCAACCGAGAAATGGATTGGGCTCAATGTCGGTGAGTGGCTCGATGGGCAGCTTATCGCCGCCAGCATCAAGCGTGCGGATGATCACCGTATGCGGAGCCATTTCACGAGCCACTCGCGAGTAGACTTCTGCCTGACGTTGCTCGTTCGGCATTTCATCGCCGTGGAGTAGTAGAAACTCGGTCCGATAGAGTCCGATTCCTTTCGCCCCGCTGCGCTTCACCAGTGGCAATTCATCGATCAGTTCGATATTGGCGGAGACCGTTAGAGCGCGTCCGTCGATGGTCTGGGTGGCGGCACCACGCATCGCGTCCAGGGAATTTTTTACCCGTTCCTTGGCGAGCGATAAGTCGCGGTAATATTGGAGAGTCTCTGCGGTGGGATGCAGGATGAGTTTCCCGGTGTACCCATCGAGAATGGATGGTGACAGCGCCATGATGTCGATGATCAAGCCGTCCAAACCGACGATGGCAGGAATCCCGAACGAGCGTGCCAAGATCGCGGTGTGTGAGTTGACGCTTCCTTGCTCGGTGGCGAAACCTAGCACATGCCTACGATCAATCGATGCGGTATCAGACGGACTCAGATCGTATGCAACGAGGATGTGTTTATCATCGGGAGCGGGAGGCCGGACGTCCTCCTCCGCGCTGAAATTTCTCAGTACTCGTTGCGCGACATCCTCAATGTCTGTGGTCCGCTCGCGGAGGTACGGATCCGAGATTCGCCGCATGGCTTCGAGGAAATTTTGCATCACCGCGTAAAATGCGAATTCGGCATTTTGCAACCGATTCCCGATGGCAAGTCGCACCTTGTCCACCACGGAGCGATCTTCCAGCATCATGACGTGTGCCTCGAAGATGCCACTTTCATGATCGCCAGATAGATTTTCAAGGCGGCTTTGCAGCTCGATTAACTGCCGCTTGGTAATTTCTAAAGCTTCGGTAAAACGATCCCACTCTCTCGGCACTTGGGCCTCCGTGATTTCATAAACTTCTGGGGCCGAGAAGCCGCGTGCATTGACATGCACTGGAGCGATGGCGATTCCCGGTGAAGCAGGGATTCCTTCGTAGATTTTCTCGGTTTGATTTACAGTTTTAGGCATGTGATGGGGTAACCATGATTCCGAAATGGGGCACGGTTCAAGACACAATTTCCAAGCCGAAAGTTTGCCATTTCATAAGTAAGCCTTCGAGCGAGCGGGGCTGAAGTTGGAAATTATGAGGGAATAGGCTTGGATATGAGGGAATAGGCTTGGATCACGGCGTAATGGGACATGCGGTACGCGCAAAAGATGCGGACGGAAACTTCGGTAACGCGATATCACATGTGGTTCCAAAACATTCCATCACCAAGAAGGCGAGATAAGTGATGAATAGGTCCGCTTGATCGTTCCCTTGTGCCCAAATCCAACCTCCGGAAAAAACCAAAAAATTCCTTGATTCGCTCTGATACTACCACCATTTTCGGATAGGGATTCGGCGCATGGTTTTTGGGTGGTGAAGACTGTAGAGTGAGATGGTTTCACTCTTTTGCGAGATTTCTTTTTTTACCGATTTTACGAAAAGCAAACATGACAGAATTGGAACGCGTGCAGATGACCCTTGGATGCCGGGATACGGAGACGATTCCCAAGGTGGATGGCGCAGGTGCCGTCATGACGCAAGAGGGGGAGCGGATTCAACTCATGCACAACGGTGTCAAAGTGGTCGCAGATGGGTATCGCGGCGCGTGGATGACGCAAATCATCGAAGGGCTGAAGGGGCATCATGAGCCGCAAGAGGAGCTACTATTCAATGCCTTACTTCGTCATGTCCGTCCAGCAACGCGAATTGTGGAACTGGGCGCATGGTGGGCTTATTACGCCTGCTGGTATCTGCGGGAGGTTCCCGATTCAACCGCGCTGTGCATCGAACCGTGCTTGGACCACCTTCGCGTCGGCGAGCATAATGCCGTGTTGAATGGCGTTTCAGGGCGAGTCGCATTTAAGAACGCCTGGATCGGCAGGAAGCAAGACGGACAAGTCCTGGCGCACTCTGTCGACGGACTGCCCTGTTTGGATATGGAGGCGATTCTTGAATCAGCTGGTGGCCCGATTGAAATGCTTCATGTGGACATCCAAGGTGCCGAAATAGGCTTGATTGAAAGCATGGGGGACGCCGTGTCCACGGGCGCGATCCGGTTCCTTGTGGTTTCAACG
>JANORE010000253.1:0-1781 GCA_031415155.1 Akkermansiaceae bacterium
TCTCAACCACCACAAGCGCGACGACAGCGTTTGGCAAGAAGACCGTCACCGCTTCCGCCGCGTCAACGTGGCGCAAAATCTCGCCCTAACGCGCAACGCACTATTGGCCATCATCCCATTTGATGAGAATCGCAGCCTCCCCTCGCTGATTGCTACGCACTACACTTACGTAGAATTGGCGTGCTCACATGCACCAAAAATACACAAACGTGCGCTGCCAATACAAGCGGAGGAGCCGATAAAAAACCAAACTCTTTAAAACAAGATGTCTTGCTCCCGCATATTCGGCACACTCCCTGACGGTAGGGTCGTGAAGTCATGGTTGCTTCAGAATGCCGACGGCTGTTCGCTGGAGGTGATCGAATACGGTGGGATCGTCACCCATTTGCATGTGCCGGATCAGGAGGGGAAACTCGCCGATGTAGTGCTCGGTTTCGACACGCTGGAACCCTACCTCGCAGGGCATCCATATTTCGGGGTGATCGCGGGTCGCGTGGCAGGGCGGATTAGCGGCGCCCGCTTCGTGCTGGAAGGTAGAACATACGAACTGGCCCGCAACGACCCGCCGAACCACCTGCATGGCGGGACTGTGGGCTTTGACAAAAAACTCTGGTTGGCGGAGCCGGTGAGCCGCCCGGACGGTGCGGATTCCGTGCGCCTCACGTTGGAAAGCGCGGAAGGGGACGAGGGCTATCCCGGCAACCTGACCGCCCATGTGACTTTCACGCTCACTGCACGGAACGAGTTCATTTTCGAGACCGAGGTTTCCACTGACCTTACAACACCGGTCAGCCTAACCCATCATTCCTACTTCAATCTCGCCGGAGAACACGCCGGGCCTGCCATCGATCACGAGCTGCAGATTTTCGCAGACACTTTCGCTCCCACCGATGCTGCGATGACGCTGCTGGGGCGGCGCGTATCCGTAGAGGAGGGCGGCGATTTCCGACAGTCGAAACGGATTGGCGACGTGTTGCCCCATGTGCTTGGTGCCCATGGCGATCTGTATTTTGTGAACCGGCCTCAGGGTGACTTATCATCGTTGGTTCCGGCGGCACGGGTGCGTGAGCCACGCAGCGGACGGATCATGGAAGTGTTTACCTCCGAAGACTGCGTGCAGTTCTATTCCGGCGTGGCGCTCGATGGTTCACTGGTCGGGAAATCAGGTGTGAGGTATGGGAGGCATCACGGCTTTTGCCTGGAATGTGAAGGCTACCCCGACGGTATCAACACCCCGTTGCTTGGCGACATCCTCATTCACCCCGGAGAGCCGCAGCGACACACCACGATCTACGCTTTTTCGTGCGAACCACCTAAGATCCATCACTGAGATCCAACTCATTCCTCACAGAAATTAACGCCCCGTCATGAGCGAAACATCCACGGCCGTACGCTTCAGCGCACCACCCAAACAAGACTACAGTCTGACCGGAGAAAATGCCGCCCGCGCGATCGAAAGGGGGCTCGCAGAGGCGGATTGGTACCAGACACCGGTGCCGCGCGCCGTCATGCGCAAGCTGCTAGAGCGCCGTGATGGCCCTGCCATCCGTGATACGACCCTCTGGTTTGGCCTGATCTTCGGCGCGGCGGCAGCGACTTGGTTTCTCTGGCCATCCTGGTGGGCACTGATTCCCTATTTCATCTATGCCACGCTATACGGTTCCACCGCCGATTCGCGCTGGCACGAAGCGGGGCACGGCACGGCTTTCAAGACTGACTGGCTGAACAACGCCCTCTACGAGATCGCCTCCTTCATGGTCATGCGCGAGTCCACCGTGTGG
>JANORE010000254.1:0-15783 GCA_031415155.1 Akkermansiaceae bacterium
CGCCCGCAGGCGCCCGACGATCTCCCGCCGGAAATGCATGTTAAAAAAGTGACTCCCCATGTCATCTGGTCGTGGGCAGCACTCATCGGCGTGGTGCTAGTCGCCACACTTACCGACGTCATCAATGGATTTTACCCCGTAGTTCCAGTGATCCCCATCCACTACGCAGCGATAGTCGGCGCGTTGGTGCTTTTATGGTTGAAAATCATCACTCCGCGCGAAGCCTACACCAGCATCGACTGGCAGGTTTTGCTCATGCTCTACGGCTTGTTAGGACTGGGAATGGCGATGAAGGAAACTCACACGGCAGAGTGGCTCGCGCGTGGATTAGTCGATGTCGCTGAGAATTTTGTTTCCAAAGAACATCTTCCCATCGTGCTGCTATGGCTGGTATTTCTTCTAACGATTTGCCTCACCGAAGTGCTATCGAACAATGCAACGGCGGTGATGCTAGTCCCGATTGTGTTCACGATTGCGACGGAGATCGGCGTGAATCCGCGGCCATTTCTCATGGCAGTGACGATCGCTGCATCGACCGCATTTGCTCTGCCCATGGGCTACCAGACTCACATGATGGTCTATGGACCGGGCGGCTACCGATTTACCGATTTCTTAAAAGTCGGCATCCCGTTGAATTTAATTTGTTGGGTTGTCGCCTGCTTACTGATTCCGATCATTTGGCCTTTTTGAGGCGTGATCTCAGCACCGATTAGTCAACTTCTGCGTTTTCTTCGGGCGGTAACAAACCGAGGTCTACGAGAAACCGATCTGCTGCACCAATAGTCAGCTCGAAATTTTTATGGCTGACATTGAAATTGAAAAAGCTGTGATCCGCCCGCTCGAAGTCGATCAGGGTGCAGGAATTCCCACGCCAGCGCATCCGCCGACGGAATTTCTCGACTTCTTCAAAAGGAGCAATGCGGTCCGCCTTGCCGTGGAAGAACAACATCGGCGGTAATTTCCGACGAACCAGCGTCGTCGGACTGAGTTGTTTGGCCGTTTTTGCATTGGGGAAACGATCGGCAGCTTGGCCTTTTGATGCGGTATTGATGAGGGAACTAAAAAGAATGAGAGCCTGCGGAACGGTGTTCAAGCCATCGACAGGCGGCAGATTCTTCGGCGTGGGCATGGTGGCAAGCAATGCAAGGAAAGCACCACCTCCTGCACCACCGATCGTGATTTTATTTGGGTCGAGATGGAAGGTCTCCGCATTTTCGCGCAGCCACCGGATGAGAGTCCGAGCGTCTTCAATGGCTTCGAGCGGACCCGTCCCGTGCTTGGACGAGGTGCGAGTCTCGGCAGCAACAGCCACCGCACCGCGACTGGCGAAGTGGAGACAATGAGGGACGAACTGAGTCGGTGTGGGAATATCCCAAAGTCCACCATGGAAAAAAACCACGACTGGCCGGGGAGGGCCATCGGTCTTTTCTTTGAAAAATAAATGCGCCAGCACATCCCCCTGAGGGCAGTGTTGGTAAATAAAAGTGGCAGCATCTTTTAAAATTTCTCGATCACGCGCTTCGCCGATCGGAGCCACTCTTTGCAAAATTACGCTCATAGTCTGGATCTTTGCCGCAGACGAATGCTACGGCGTGCGATTTGTTTGTTGTGGGATGGGCCATCTTGTCCAATCGTTTCGTTCATGAAGCGTCTGATTTTTTCATTTACTCTGATTTCTGCATCTCTAGCAGCAGCTCAGGATCATTTGCGTCCGGCCCTCGAAACCACTTACAGTGCTTGGCGTGAAGCGATGATTCGCAAAGACCCATCAGCTTGGCAACGAGTCACCGCCGAGCATCGCAGAGTGGAAGTGCAGAACCGGATCGTCTCGGAAAAACTCCCCTTCCCTGCCACAGTCTTCGCTCTACCCGCTCCGCCGCCATCCATCCAAGGATTGAAATTTCTCGAGGCCAAGGAAAGTGGAGCAACGGCGAAGGCTTCCTATTTCGGAAAAATCGACTTCGCCATCGGCGGTGAGCCAACGGATAACTTGCTCGTCCTTTCCTTCATCAAGGGAAACGGCGGCTGGCTCTATGATCGCGCAGATTTCGTCAACCTCATGGCACTTGCTTCCGTGAGGAAAGAACTGGCAGCGGGAAATACCAAGTATCTCAAGGAAACTCCCGAGGCGCAGCCATCGGGAAAAGTTCCCCTAACACCCGTCGCCGTGAAGAGGGCGAAATACGTGGCCAAAGCTTATGTCTTCTGTCCAGGCCGTGAGGTGGAATTACAGATTAACAAAGTCAGCAACCATCGATTTGCCAACGCGAAAGAAGCACAAATCGTCATCGGTGGTGCGGTGGATGGATCGAACGAGATCCAATACCGAATCAAAAAATTAGCGGGTAGTACCGGCAAGGAAGTCATGACCATCCGAGTCTACCTGATGTCTGAAACCGCTGGCGAGAAACCCGTCAAAATCTTCGAATATCAAATCGCCGAAGGCCAAAAACCGAAAACCGTGGATACCGAGATGTTTGTGGTGGATGCCGCGACGGTGGCGAAACTGGGTAAGCGGTGAGATTTTATGTTAGCCTCTTATCCAGCATGAGTGATGTCATTATTGACTAAAGATTTCGATTACCATTTACCGCAAGAATTGATCGCCGCGCGCCCGCTTGCTGAGCGGACGGACTCCCGGATGCTCGTCGTCCACCGAGACCATGGCCGGATCGAGCACCGGATGTTTCGGGATTTCCCTGAATATTTGCGGCCTGATGATCTGCTCGTGCTTAACGATACCAAGGTCATTCCGGCGCGAGTTTTCTCGGATGATGGGAAGACGGAATTACTCTGCCTTGATCGACTCTCGCCGCTCGCATGGCGCTGTCTCGTCAGACCAGGAAAACGGATGAAGCTCGGTTGCGCCGTCAGCGTGGGTGGCATTCACGGAACAGTGACTGAGATTTTTGAAAATGGGGATCGCTTGATTCACTGGGAATCCGTGGTGGATTTAAATACTCACGGTCATCTCGCCTTGCCGCACTACATGGGCCGGGAGGATGAATTGGCAGATCGTGAACGCTATCAGACCGTATTTGCTCGCGAGGAAGGAGCCATCGCCGCGCCCACTGCCGGGCTGCACTTCACCCCGGAAATGCTAGGAAAAATCAACCATGCGTTTCTTACGTTGCATGTCGGAGTCGGGACGTTCCGTCCGGTCAGTGCCGTGCAGATTTCAGATCACGTCATGCACTCCGAGCGCTATGTGATGAGTGCCGCTACGGCGGAAAAGGTGAATACGGCAGGCCGAGTCGTCGCGGTAGGAACCACCGTGACGCGGGTCTTAGAATCATTGAGAGACACGAACGGCGTGGCGCGTATTTCCGAAAAAGAACATCGCGGAGAAACCGATATTTTCATCCATCCGCCTTACCAATTTGGCGTCATTGGAGGTCTACTTACCAATTTCCACTTGCCGCAAAGCACGCTCATCATGTTGGTGAGTGCATTTGCCGGGCAAGAATGGGTGTTTGAGGCATATCGAAAAGCCGTCGAGGAACGCTATCGATTTTTCAGTTATGGCGATTGCATGTTGCTGGTTTGACGTGAAAAATACCGTCTAATGAAGCTGATTTCGTGGAATGTGAATGGCCTGCGCGCCGTGCTGGGAAAAGGATTTGGAGATTTCGTCACCACAGAACAGCCGGATATTCTGTGCCTTCAAGAAACCAAGGCCCGCCCGGAACAAGTGCCGATGCCCTTGGAGCTGGGTGGCTATCATGCGTTCTGGAACTCTGCAGAAAAAGCAGGCTACTCTGGCGTTGCGGTATTCACCAAGGAGAAGCCGATCCACGTGATTTTAGGTCTCGGCATTGAAGAGCATGATCACGAAGGCCGCGTCCTGACCCTCGAATATTCAGATTTTATCTTGGTAAATGTCTACACGCCCAACGCCCAAGACGAACTACGGCGATTACCGTATCGGCTGACATGGGATGATGCTTTCCGTCTGCATTTGATCCAACAGGCGACTCATAAGCCGGTAATTTTTTGCGGTGATTTAAATGTGGCCCATCATGAAATCGATCTCGAGCGGCCTCGTGAAAATCGGAAAAACCCAGGCTTCTCGGACGAAGAACGCGCAAGCTTCACCCAGTTACTCGATGCCGGCTTCATTGATACGTTCCGCCATCATTTCCCCACTCGCACGGACGCCTATTCGTGGTGGTCCTATCGAGCGGGTGCCCGCGAGAGGAATGTCGGCTGGAGAATCGATTACTTCGGCGTCTCGCTCTCCCTGATCCATCGCGTCGTTTCGGCAGAAATCCTTCCCCATGTTCACGGCTCAGACCATTGTCCTGTAACGATCCAATTCGACTGACTTACCAACAACCTCAGAACGGTTCGGCATCTCCTCCTGCACCGAAAAGATCATGCAGTGAGAATCTCCTTACTGAATTCTAGGTTTTCCTTGACCTTTCAGAATAAGGCGTCCTAGCCTTTTTCAGATTTAAATGCTTAATAATTTACCTAAAAATACCACTTCCGCCGCTTTCACAGTCATTGCCCCTGGGCGGGTGAATTTGATTGGTGAGCACACGGACTACAACGATGGTCTAGTATTGCCAATGGCGATTGAACGCGGCATCACCCTGAAAGTGCAACGTACCAGCGATCGATTTGCCGTTTTTCGTACCGATCGTGAAGCGGGCGAAATCAAGCTGGATCTGAGTGGCCAATTGTCTCCAGGGCGACGTGATTGGGCCTGTTATCTGGAAGGTGTTCTCGCAGGTTATCAATCCCTCGGATGGGAAATTCCGGGGTTTGAGATGGAAATTTCTGCTGATTTGCCGTCAGGCAGTGGCCTCAGCAGCAGTGCTGCGCTCGAAGTGGGCATGGCGACGGTGATCGAGACTCTCTGCGGCAAGGAACTCCCATTGGAGCAGAAAGCGCTATTGTGCCAAAAGGCTGAACATGATTTCGCGGGTGTCCCATGTGGAATCATGGATCAATTTGCCGTGACTTTTGGAAAAGCGGGATACGCGCTGCAGCTCGATTGTCGTAGCCGTGAGATCCGTGACGTCCGTGTGGGAGATGAGTCGGTAAGTGTGCTCATTATTAACAGTGGCGTGAAACATAGCCTCGTCGATGGCGAGTATGCGAAGCGCCGGGCACAATGTGAATCTGCCGCTCGCTTGCTCGGAGTAAGCTCGCTGCGCGATGTCTCATTATCAGAATTTTCCGCGAAGGAAGCCTCTCTCCCAGAACTCGAACGCCAACGTGCTCGACATGTGATCACTGAGCATGAACGCACACTGGCTTTTGGAGTCGCCTTGGAGAAAGCCGACTGGTCAGCCGCCCGTGCTGCAATGTATGGCAGTCACGATTCATTGAGCGGTGACTACGAAGTTTCCTGCAAAGAACTCGATTTGCTCGTGAAAATTTCTCGTGACATCGAGGGCGTGATCGGCTGCCGGATGACCGGTGGAGGCTTCGGCGGCTGTGTCGTGGCATTGATCAAGTCCGAGGAATCAGAATCCATCATGCAGCAGTTTAGAGAAAGTTACCGTGAAGCGACTGGCATCGATGCTGCCATGTTCCTCACTCGTGCGGCCCAAGGAGCGCATGTTGTCTCTCAATAATCCATTTTTCAGATACCAACCCATCCCACATGCAAACACCTGACTACCTCATCTTTCTCGGCTACTTCGCCCTCGTTGCGATCTATGGCTTCTGGATTCATCGCCAAAAACGCAGCGAATCCGCCTCATCCGCAGACTTCTTCCTCGCAGAAGGCTCACTGACCTGGTGGGCCATCGGGGCCTCGATTATTGCATCTAATATTTCTGCCGAGCAATTCATCGGCATGTCGGGTTCGGGCTTTAAATTGGGACTCGCGATCTCCAGTTACGAATGGATCGGCGCGTTGACCTTGATTTTCGTCGCGGTATTTCTCATCCCTGGCTACCTGAAAGGCCGGATTTTCACGATGCCGCAGTTCCTGACTCAACGCTACGGACCAGTCGTGGCCACCATCATGGCGGTGTTTTGGTTGCTCGTTTATGTGTTCATCAACCTCACCAGTATTCTTTATCTAGGAGCGATCACACTCCAAACCATGTCGGGATTCTCGATGATGGCCTGCGTGATGTTCCTCGCAGTTTTCGCCGTCATCATCACCCTCGGCGGCATGAAAGTCATCGGATACACCGATGTGATTCAAGTCGTTGTCCTCGTCATCGGTGGTCTCGTCACCACATGGCTGGCTCTGGACATGGTCGCTGATCATTTCGGTAAAGATGGTGCTCTGGCAGGTTTCTCTCTCTTGAAAGAACATGCTCCTGGCCATTTCCAAATGATTTTACCCAAAGGGCATCCCAGCTACATGGATCTTCCTGGCCTCAGCGTCGTCTTTGGCGGGATGTGGGTGGCAAATATCAGCTACTGGGGCTGTAACCAATACATCACTCAGCGCGCTCTCGGTGCCAAACTCGAAACTGCCCGTAAAGGGATCCTCTTCGCTGCTGGACTGAAAATTTTCATGCCTATTATCGTCGTTCTTCCGGGCATCGCCGCTTACGTCCTTCACAAAGAAGGTCTTTTCCAACAAGAGATGCTCAATGAGGCCGGAAAATTAGCACCTGACAAGAGCTACTCCGCCATCATTACCATCTTACCCGTCGGCCTCAAAGGACTCGCATTCGCAGCGCTCACTGCCGCGATCGTCGCCTCACTTGCAGGTAAGGCAAACAGCATCGGAACCATTTTCACGCTCGATCTTTACAAACGATACGTAAATCCAAAAGCCAGCGAAGCAGGACTGATCAGCGTGGGTCGCTATTCCATTCTTGGTGCGACTTTGATCGCCGTTCTCATCGCGCCGCAGCTCGGTAGGTTCGAGCAAGCCATCCAATACGTTCAAGAGTATACCGGCTTCATCAGTCCCGGCGTCTGCGTGATATTCCTCCTCGGATTCTTCTGGAAACGCTCCACATCTGCAGCCGCACTCACCGTCGCCCTGCTGACGATTCCATTATCCACGGGCTTCAAGTTCATGGCTCCAGAGATGCCATTCATGGACCGCATGGGCTGGACGACTGTCATTTTGACGGTCGTGATGATCATCGTCAGTCTCTGCACCCCGCATAATGAATCTAAGGCCTTAAAATGGGAAAAAGAAGATTTCACTCCCGGTAGCACCTTCATGATTGGCTCGATTTTAGTCATGGGTATCATCGCCGCGCTCTACGCGATTTACTGGTAAGATGATGTCCGCTGAAGCGCCGAGAGCCGTGCCATTTGGTAAAACCGCCGATGGCACCGCCATTGAGGTTTTCACCCTCAAAAATAGCCATGGCGTCAAACTTCGTGCGATGACCTATGGGGCCATCGTGCTGAGCATCGAGACACCCGATCGTACTGGAAATCTAGCGGATATTGCCCTCGGCTACGCGACGGCGGATGAGTATTTCAAAGACACATCCTACTTCGGCGCGGTGATCGGGCGCTTTGGAAACCGGATCGCTCATGGGAAATTTAGTTTGGATGGCAAGGAATATCTACTTGCGACCAACAACGATCCAGCCGGGATCAAGTGCGCGCTGCACGGCGGATTGAAAGGATTCGACAAGGTCATCTGGCGTGCTGAAGGCTTGGCGAGAACTGACGCGCAGGGCGTCAAATTCAGCTATTTCAGTGAAGACGGCGAGGAAGGCTATCCTGGAAATCTCCACATCAGCGTCACTTATTGGCTTACCGAGAAAAACGAATGGTGGGTGGATTACGAAATGATTTCGGACCGTGCGACGCCTGTAAATGTCACGCAACATTCCTATTTCAATCTCAAGGGCGAAGGTAACGGAGACATCCTCGGCCATGAACTGATGCTCACAGCTTCCCGTTTCACGCCCGTCACTGCCGGGCTGATTCCTACAGGTGAGCTGCGCTCCGTTTCAGGAACAGCCCTCGATTTCACCACATCTGCCATCATCGGTGCCCGCATTGAAGCCGACGACGAGCAAATCCATTTCGGCGCTGGCTATGATCACAACTGGGTGCTCGATTGCCAAGACGGTAGCCTCGCTCTCGCGGCGAGTGTCTATGAACCCAGCACAGGCCGCACCTTGGAAGTGCTCACCACCGAACCCGGTGTCCAGTTTTACAGTGGCAATTTCCTGGGTGCCAAGCAGGTCGGAAAATCAGGGGGAAATTATGAACGTCGCAGCGGATTTTGTCTGGAGACGCAGCATTTTCCCGATTCCCCGAATCAACTGCATTTCCCGACTACCATTCTCAAGCCTGGCGAGGTCAAGCGGACGACTACAGTATTCCGTTTCGGCAGCAGGTAGTTTTTAGGTAACGATTCAGCTACGGCATGTTGATGCTCCATTGCTCAAAAATCGCCAAATCATCCTCAAAAAACCAATTTCTGGTAGATTCATGATCACCCGCCTAAAATATTTGAAGATTATCAACGTTTTACGATAAAAAAGGCCTGAATCGTTACCATTCTTTCTTTGAATAAATCGTAGGCTCGAAATCTAAGATTTGCGGATGAAGAATGATTCCTTACTTCCGGGATTGAGGTCTTGTGCATATCAAATTTCCCCTGCTTACTGCGTAAAATCCGCGAGTTGCTGATTTCTCATGGGAATACCTTGCGTTTTTTGACGTGGCTTTACATCTTGCGCTTCATGCATCCAGATGTGGCAAAATTGGTAGAAGCGGGTCGAGTGCCCAAACCTGTCGGTGAACGACTTTCTCAATTAGCTCCAGGAAACTTTTGTGTCCACAAATCCTTCGGCGCCGGCAAGGTGATCGACTGGGATTTATCGGGTAAAAAAGTCACCATCGACTTCGAGAAATCGACCGGACAAACCATGGAATTGCAGTTCGCATTCCAAAAAACGGAGTGGATCGGTGCGGAAGATTTTCGCGCAAAAAAAATCGAACAGATCGAAGAACTTCGCGGTTTAGTGAAGAGTGATCCACTCGCATTGATCATCCATCTGCTGGAAAGTCACGGTGGCAGCATGACGTCTGACGCTCTCGAAAAGGAACTTTCCGGCACCGTCATCCCGGTGGTCGATTTTAAAAAATGGTGGGACGCGGCGAAGAAAACTCTCCGTGAAAGCCGCCTCGCTGTCATCCCTCCGAAACGTACCGAACCCATCATTCTCCGCTCCGGAGATCGCTCTCCAGCACAGGCTCTGGTCTCAGATTTCGAAGCCGCTCGCGACATCAAAGGCATGATTCGTGCCTTGGAAGCCATCGCCGCCGACATCGGAGCATTTGAAAATGATAGCGATGCACTCAAGCGACTTCTCAATGACATCGACGAAGGAGCGAAAAAAGCGGCTCGCGTCCAGCTTGGCCAAGCTCTCCAACTCGTCGCCGCTCGCGACGAAGTCATCCACTCTTCCAAGTCGATTGAGCTGGACCCGAATGCCGTCCGTCTTTCCGACCTCTTACTTTCTGCCGATGTGACTCGCTTGGCGGAAGAAGCCGGAACGCTTCCATCCGGCAGACAACGCGCGGTCTACGAAGCATTTCCCAATGCATTTGCAGAAGAATGGGTGAGTAAAATGGTCCAAGTTTTCGACCGTGTCGGTGCTCGCGGTGTCACTGAAATCGCACGGATTTTATCCGAGCGGGAATCCATGCCCGCCCTCGTCAATCACTTACGCTCCGCCATCGCCCGCCGTGCACTCGGCCCAGATGCTTTGATCTGGGTATGCCGCGAAAGAAAATCGGCTTCGCAAGAAATCTTCAGCGCGGATGTCGGAGCATCGGTTCTCAATCTGCTAGAAAATGACCATTTGTCCGACGGACCACGCAAGACATCACGTCTCCAAAGTCTGTTAGGCGATGATAAGACTCTGCTGACCGACCTCGTAGGCATCATGGATGTGAACGAAGCACGTAACTTTGCACGTCGCCTTCTCGATTGCGCCGTCTTCGGCGAACTCGAGAAAAAGTCACTGATGGCCCGCATCATCAAGGCTCGCCCGGAAACCGTCGAGCTGGTCAATGGCGAAAATAGCGGAAAGCGCCCTGAGGAACCACTGCTCGTTTCATGGGAAAGTCTCGAACGGAAAAAGGCGGAACTCGACGACATCGTCCGCAATAAAATCCCTCAAAACACCAAGGACATTTCCATCGCCCGCTCCTACGGCGATCTTCGTGAAAACTTCGAATACAAGTCTGCCAAGGACTTAGAAAAATACCTCGGTCACCGCCGAGCCGCACTGGAGAAAGAAATTTTTCTCGCACGTGGCACTGACTTTAAAGGCTCAGACGCCAGCAAGGTCAATATCGGCACCGTCGTCACTCTCACGGATGATTCTGGAGCCGAGATCGTGATGACCGTCCTCGGTGCGTGGGATTCCATTCCTGAGACAAAAACCGTGTCTTATCTATCAGAAGTCGGGAAAGCACTCGTCAACCGCGCTCCGGGCGATGTGGTCCAAGTCCGTGACGAGATCACCGAGGCCATGCGACCTCTGACGATTCGCTCCATCCGCGCCCTGAATCCTTAATTTTCAAAACCCAAATCTGCTAACTAAATACATCTATTATGGACTACACCACTATTATTGAAATCCGCGGCCGAGAAGTCATCGATTCTCGGGGGAACCCTACTGTCGAAGTTGATGTCCACCTTGAAGGTGGCGCGATCGGCCGCGCAGCAGTTCCTTCAGGTGCTTCCACAGGCGAGCATGAAGCAGTCGAGCTCCGCGATGGCGACAAAAATCGCTACCTCGGTAAAGGCGTCCTCAAGGCAGTTGAAAACGTAAACTCCTTGATCGCTCCAGCCATTCTCGGCTACTGCGCGACGGAACAAGCTTCCATCGACGCAGCAATGATCACTCTCGACGGCACCAAGACCAAGAAATCTCTCGGCGCGAATGCCATCCTCGGAGTCTCCATGGCTGTCGCCAAAGCAGCGGCATCGCAACTCGGCGTGCCGCTTTACAAATACCTCGGCGGTCCAAATGCCAAGGTTCTCCCTGTGCCAATGATGAATATCATCAATGGCGGTGCTCACTCCGACGCTCCGATCGACTTCCAAGAATTCATGATCGTGCCCATCGGCGCACCGACATTCCGCGAGTCACTCCGCTACGGTGCCGAAGTTTTCCACGCCCTTAAAAAAGTGCTCCACGACCGTGGTCTCTCCACCGCTGTCGGTGATGAAGGTGGCTTCGCTCCAGCACTCAAAGGTGCAGAGGACGCTCTCAGCGTCATCGCTCAAGCGGTTGAAAAAGCAGGCTACAAGCTCGGCACAGACATCGCCATCGCACTCGACGTGGCGGCTTCGGAGTTCTTCGACGCCACGAAGAACGCTTACATTTTCAAGAAATCCGACAAGTCCGAGAAAAGCGCCGAAGAACTCGTCGCCTACTACGCCGGCCTCAAAGCGAATTACCCGATTATTTCCATCGAAGACGGCTGCGCCGAAAACGATTGGGACGGCTGGAAAATCATCACCGACCAACTTGGAAAAACCACTCAACTTGTCGGCGATGACCTCTTCGTCACGAATGTGGATTTCCTCAGCAAGGGCATCAAACTCGGCGTCGCCAACTCGATCCTCGTCAAGGTGAACCAAATCGGTTCGCTCACCGAGACCTTCGACGCAGTCGAACTCGCCAAGGAAAACAGCTACACCGCCGTCCTCAGCCACCGCTCCGGTGAAACGGAAGACAACACCATCGCCGACCTCGCCGTCGCGACGAACTGCGGACAAATCAAAACTGGCTCGATGAGCCGCTCAGACCGTATTGCAAAATACAACCAACTCCTCCGCATCGAGGAAGAGCTTGGCGATGACGCCGTCTTCGGCATCAAGAAGCTTAAAGTGCTCCAATAAGATTCAATCGGGTCGCTAGCATCCTGCTCGCTTCTCAACAAAAACGGCGGACCTTCCGAGGTTCGTCGTTTTTTAGCATGTTTTCTAAGCGTCACTCAGGTTCCACCAAGATTTGAGTGGCACTACCGCGCTTCATATTTTCTGGAAAGGCGTCGCGAGGAAAGTAGCTGGAGCGTCCCGCCTCAGTTATTTTTCCACAAATCCTCATGCGCGTTAGTATAATACGCTGCATTTCCCCCCGACTCTTGATTGACAGATGCAAGTTTCTTGCAAACCGGGAATCGCCCAGCAATGTTCACGTCATGCGCGGCTCGCCTCTCATCCGTTTCTCGATCCTCGCCATGGCCCTCGTCGTCACAGGGCTGGGCTTGATGCGTGTGACCTCGGCCCGCAGCACTCGTCCATCCACCGACTTGCCCGCCGTTCTCATCGAGTCGACTCCAGAAAAAAAGGTGCCTTTCAGCCTCATTCTCTCGGCTCCGGCTGAGGAAATTGAGATCAACACCGGCGAGCCCATCCACCCACCCGCTTCAGAGTCTTCCATTTCAGGAACCGTTCTGCTCGATCCAGGAAATCCTCGAATTTCACTCAAAGTCCGCTGGAAGCATGCTCCCGCTAATGGCGAGCACCGCTTCGCGAAGCTCACGCTGGAGGCCGAGGCGCAAGAAACTTTCACTCACGTTTTCGATGCCACTGGCGACATCGACGACCTCATCGAACTCCCCTTCCCTACCACCCCATGAGCGAAACGCATCACGATTGCTGCGCTCACCATCAGCAGCACCACGAGCTGGTGATCGAGAATGTCACCGTATTTTACCGCCGGGTTCTCGCATTGGAGAATATCTCGCTCTCCACATCTTGCGGAAATCGAGTGGCACTCATCGGCCCGAATGGCGCGGGGAAAAGTACCCTGCTCAAGGCCATCGCCGGACTTGTCCCGCGTGCCAGCGGTTCGATCCGTTGGCGCGGCACCGCCGTTAAAAAATGGTCGCGGGAGTTCGCCTACTTACCGCAACGCGAAGAAGTCGATTGGTCATTCCCCATCACGGTTCGAGGGTTGGTGGAAATGGGCCGTTATCCCCAGACCGGCTGGTGGCGGCAGTTTTCCGCAAAAGATACCGCTGCTGTGGACCGCGCACTCGAATCACTCGCGCTCACCGATTTACAAAACCGCCAGATTCGCGAGCTTTCCGGCGGCCAGCAACAGCGTGCTTTCCTCGCCCGCGCACTCGCCCAAGAGGCGCACGTCCTCCTGCTCGATGAACCATTCACCGGACTGGATCGGAATGCATCGCAGCTCCTCGGCGACCTCCTGGAAAAGCTCGCTCATGAGGGCCGACTCGTCATCGCCTCCCACCACGACCTCAATACCGTGCCGCGACTTTTCGACGAAGCACTCGTCCTCGCCACCCGGCCACTCGCCTTCGGCCCCGTCGCGGAAATTCTCACTCCCGAGCTCATCGAGCACACCTTTCACGAGCCAGCCACCACGGCGTGACCTATGGATTTCGAATTACTTACCAACCCGTTTTACCAACGGGCCCTCGCCACCGCCGGCTTCATCGGCTTCGCCAATGGCTTCTTCAGCGGCTTCGTCGTGCTACGGCGGAATGCCCTCTCCGTCTCCGCACTTTCTCACACCATGCTGCCCGGCATCGCGCTCGGGATATTCCTTACCGGCGCACTCAGCCAGTGGAATGCGTTCCTCGGTGCCATGTTCGCCGCGCTGTTAGTCGGTCTCGGTTCCGTGGCCGTGGCGCGGGGAAATCGAGTCGAGCAAGGCACCGCACTGGCCGTCCTCTACACCGCCGCCTTCGCCGCGGGCATCGCACTTCTGCCCAAGCTCGACACCCGCCAAGAACTGGAACACTGGCTCTTTGGCGACATCATCGCCGTTGGAAATACCGACATCTGGATCGCCTTCGGCATCGGCGCCTTCACGCTTCTCATCACCAACTTATTGATGCGTCCCATCTTACTCACCTTGTTCGAGCCGAACGTCGCCGCTGCCCAGGGCGTGCCCGTCCGCTTCATTCAATACCTCATCTTTGCCTTGCTCGTTCTCGCCCTGGTTTCCTCGCTCCAAGCTGTCGGCTGCGTGCTCTCCGTCGGCCTACTCGTCACTCCTGCGGCGACGGTTTCCCTGCTAACGGATAAAACTGCGGCACTCTTCTGGGGCGGCGGCCTGATCGGCGGCATCGGCTCGGTCGTCGCCGTCTTACTTTCCGGAAAATTCGGAATCGCCCCCGGCCCGGCCATCGTCATTTTGCTCGGCCTACTTTTCGTCGCCGCGTATTTATTCAGCCCCAAGTATGGCCTGCTCGCCCCGAAGCGGTGGTAAACTGCCGCGCATGATGATTTGTGGAAATGATACCGTCGCTCCAAGGATTGCCCTAACGGGGCAAAATGCGATGAAGAAGAAGGAAGGCACCGCGAATCTAGCGAATCCGACGAATCTTGAAGATGATCCATGCCGCAATCGCAAATCATGGGCTTCTTCATTTTAAGGATTCGCCAGATTCGCTAGATTCGCGGTGCCTCAATTCTTTGAAATCCCGCAGTGATTAGTTTTGCTATTGATCTAAGTTTTTGCCATCTCGGCTGCCGGATGTGGCTCATCTCTCCATGATTTTGATTCGATGACCGCTCATCCTTCTCTGCGACATGTTTAAGGAAAAATTACAAATCATCCGCACCACTTGGAAGCGCTTCAAAGGAGTTCTACGGATGCTTGTAAAATCTGAGGAAGGCCCGAAGGCCATCGCCTTTGCCATTACCTTGGTGATTTTCATGGTCCTCATCAACGGGCTCAACGTGCTGAACAGCTACGTCGGACGAGACTTTATGTCAGCCGTGGAAGGCCGCAAGATGGATGTCTTCAAACATCAGGCGCTCTTATATATCGGCGTTTTCCTGGCCTCCACCGTGGTGGTCGTCTTCTACCGCTTCACCGAAGAACGCCTAGGGATCCTGTGGCGCGGCCAGCTCACTCGCAAGCTGACCGAGGCCTATCTGAATGATCGCACCTACTACCGACTGGACTCCGCCACGGGTATTGCCAATCCAGACCAGCGGATTTCCGATGACGTCCGCGCCTTCACCACCACCACACTTTCCTTCATCTTGCTCATCGTGAATGGCACCATGACGGCCATCTCCTTCTCCGCAGTCTTGTGGAAAATCAGCCCCTTGCTCTTCGGTGTCGCCGTCTCATACGCCCTTTGCGGCACGGTGTTCACCGTCATTCTCGGCAAGCAATTGATCCAACTGAATTATGACCAACTCGACATGGAGGCCGATTTCCGCAGCGATCTCATCCACGTCCGCGAAAACTCCGAATCCATCGCCCTCGCCCACCGTGAAGGCCGCTTCAAGGCCCGGCTTAATAAACGGCTCGACGCACTGATCGGAAACTTCGGGCGACTCATCCGCATCAATCGCAACCTCGGATTTTTCACCAATGGCTATAACTACTTCATCCAGATCATCCCCGCCTTGATCATCGCCCCCATGTTCATCTGGGGGGAAAAAGAATTCGGCGTCATCACCCAGTCCACCATGGCCTTCGCCACCCTGCTCGGTGCCTTCTCACTCATCGTCACCCAGTTCCAGTCCATCTCCGCATTCACCGCCGTCACCGCCCGACTCCACTCGCTCAATGACGCCATTGATCGCACCAATCAAACCATTCTGTGTGCCACTTCCGTCGAGGGCACACCAGACCGAGTCGCCTACCAAAACGTCACCTTGCGCTCGGCAGATGGGAAGCGCGTCCTCATTTCCGCTCTCCATTTAGAAATCCTCCGTGGCAAGCGGTGGCTGATGTTAGGAAAAGATGATGCGCCGAAGTTAGCTCTATTCCGCGCCACCGCAGGCGTCTGGGAATGTGGTGGCGGGCAAATTACGCGGCCCAGCCTTGAGCAAATTCTATTCCTCCCGGAGCGCCCCTACCTGCCACCTGGCAC
>JANORE010000255.1:0-5720 GCA_031415155.1 Akkermansiaceae bacterium
GCGCCAGACATCCCCGTATTAGGAAAAATTTCCGAGAAACGGTTAGAAGAAATGATGCGCCATCACCTGTGAATGAAACGACCTATGCTGCCGCGCAGAGGATTTGTGGAAATGATGCTGTGGCTCAACGGATTGCCCCAACGGGGCAAAATGCGATAGCCTAGGGCAACGCCCTAGGTGGAGAAATCCCGAGAAATCTAAGCCCTGAAGGGGCGAAATCGGGTGCGCCGACTCCCGAAGAATACCGCCCCTTCAGGGCTAGATCATTTCGCATACCTGTTACCTAGGGCGTTGCCCTAGGCTATCACATTTTGCCCCGTTGGGGCAATCAAGCCCAACGTTTTCCTCAAAACATGAAGCGCGGCAGTATAAAGGCGAATCCCGGATTTCTGGGTCCGAGTGTTTTGAATGATTGGAAATCCATCATGAAGTTAGCAGAATCCGTCATGGAATTGATCAATCATGACACGCGAGCGCCTCGTCCCGTCATCTACCAGCTACTCGTTCGCCTATTTGGAAATACGAATGAGACCCGGAAAAAACATGGCTCATTGAAAGAAAACGGCTGTGGGAAATTCAGTGATATTGATGAAGCTGCCCTAGATTCGCTCAAACAAATGGGCTTCAATTATCTATGGCTCACGGGAGTACTTGAGCAGGCCAGTGGGACCGCCTACGAGAACCGTCCAGCCGATGACCCGAATCTTTTAAAAGGCATCGCAGGCAGTCCTTATGCGATTAAAGATTACTTCGACGTATGCCCAGACTATGCCGACTATCCGCAGGCGCGGCTCGAGGAATTTCAATTACTGATCACCCGCTGTCATACCTTCGGTTTTAAGGTGATCATCGATTTCATTCCGAACCATGTTGCCCGCTCTTATCACTCAGATGTGAGACCGGAGTTATCATTTGGTATCGAGGATGATCAAAGTCTGTTTTTCCATCGAGAAAATCATTTCTATTATCTCAATCCAGGAGATCAAGGTGGTGGCCCACCACTGAAGTTACCGAATCATCAAGCAATCTTTTTACCAGAAGCGGAACATGGCCGAGTGACGGGTAATAATGTGATTTCGTGGTCACCGGCGATCCATGATTGGTATGAAACGGTGAAGCTTAACTATGGTCATGATTTCACGAAAGGCCGTGATACCTCACACCTTCCTCCTGCGGATGCGTCACTCACGGAAGTTCCTAGGACTTGGCAGACGATGGATGAAATTCTTGCTTACTGGCAAGAACTTGGCGTCGATGGATTCCGGGTGGATATGGCACACATGGTGCCGATTGAGTTTTGGCGTTGGTCGGTGAAGCGCTCGAGAGAGCGCCAGTCAGATGTATTTTTTGTCGCAGAAGCTTATGATAATGATCCTGCTAAACTCACGGAAAGACATGTATTCGATGAATTATTAGAAGCGGGATTTAATGCGGTGTATGATGATCCCAGTTATGATATCATCGAAGGGATTTATGATTCTGGAAAATGGGCGAATGATCTGGATGACCAACGATGCTCAGACCAGCGCTTCCACCATTCTTTACGCTATGCTGAAAATCATGATGAAGTCCGACTGGCAAATCCTCAGGAATGGAGCGGCCTCGGCATGAAAGTCGGCAAACCTGTATCTGCGGTTCTCTTCGCCATGGGGCGCGGTCCAGTGATGCTTTACCACGGTCAAGAAGTCGGCGAACCAGCCATCGGGAGTGAGGGATTTTGTGAAAATAACGGGCGCACGAGCATCTTTGATTATGGGTCGATGCCAGAATTCACGAAATGGGTGAATCATGGTAACTATGATGGAGGCCAGCTCAATGATGAGCAGAAATCGCTTCGTGACTGGTATGGGAAACTCATCCGTCTGACTCAATCTCCGGCCTTCACCGCAGGGGAATTCTATGGATTGAATCACGCGAACCAGGGGAATCCTAAATTCGGCAGACTCGGAAATGAGTCGGTTTCAGGACACTGGCTTTATGCGTTTTTACGGCATGATCCGGTGAGTCGGGCATCATTCCTCGTCGTCGTTAATTTCCATGGCACGGAGACCTTGAAAGATGTCGCCATCCACCTACCCGATCATGCATGGGATTTCATGCAGCGCTCGGGGCAACCTCATTGGAAGTTTACTGAGCGGCTCGGCAGCGACTGGTCCGGCGAATCTCGGGATGGGATGCTAGCATTACCCGAACTCGCGCCCTGCTCGGCGATGTTTTTAGAGATTCAGAACGCATGACCTCTGCAGGGGTTGGGTAAAACGATGGAAAAGTCGCTTCAGCTGCGGCGCAGATATTCCGGCACTTGATCTCGCTGTGAAGCAGGTGGCACGGCGGCACTGCCGAATGAAATCACCGCTCCCACACCGGCGGCATGAGCACCGCCCAAACGCGGCTCTACATCGAACTCAGGGAAAATATAACGCGCCCTCACCCGCAGCCAATAGACGATGCCAAATAACATCCCCAGTCCGCCGATCACAGCCGTCGCGGGCCATGCCAACTGGTGAGTATATTCCCGAATCCACTGAAGTTTTGCTGATTTTTCGAGCTCCCGCCGAGATTTCGATAAGATCGCTGGTGGCGATGACGAATCCGCATGAGAGACCGTTGCTCCGCCACCGATCACCCGCTCCATCCAGTAAGTGCGAATCGATAATTGATTCAAAAATTTTTCGAACTGCACTGCGGGCTCGACCTTTTCCAAGGCGAGGACGACCGAGCTTTCCAGCGTGCGATGTTGTTCCGCGACGGAGATTTGATCCGCAATCAAAGGACTGACATGGATCACCGACCGCTGCGGCGCACCGAGGTAATAATAAACGATCACCGCTGGTCTTCCCGCAGAATAAAAACGCTCGACCAGCTCTTCCTCGCGGGCCTCACCGGGAATTTCCTGATCCTTCCCCATCACATACACGAAAAGGTCGATGGATGAGTCGCTGACATGGTAGTTGAGGAAATCCAGACGATCTTTGAAATCGGCAGGACTCAACAACTGTTGAGGATCGGTGAGAAATGTTTGTGGGCGTTCCGCGAAATAAGCCTCCAGAAATTTTTCGGAAATTTCGACGGGCGGCGTCGAATCGACTACCATTTCATCCGGTCTTGGTGGGTCTATTTCTAGGGGAATGACGGCAAAAATCTCTGGCTCACCGGGCACAGGAATTTCCGTAAGTAGCAGCTCACCGGGGAGTAGCTCAGCGACGACGGGGTCTTTTGCTGGCTCTTTTTTACGTTGGCCACGCGGCTTGGACTCGGCCAATGAGAACGAAAGTAGGACAAGCAAGATCGTGACGAAGCCAGATTTCATCGAGTCGTCCCCTTCAGTCTTTGGCCGCGAGTGGCTGGGCCGTGACCCGCCCGAATGCGCCGGACAATGTCACCCTTTGGAGTCGCTCCAGAGACTTTACTCGCGAAGGTATCTGGATCGCGACGCGCTTGGCGGCTACGTTTTTGCAAAATCAGATCCAGATGGGCGAGCGCTCGTAAGATCCCGTCTGCATAGCGGCCTTCTAACCAATAGGCATGGCCGCGAGAAAGGCACTCGAAGGTATCTGACTCATCAAGAAATGGATCGAGCAGATAACCGAAAACGATTCCCGCGGCCTTGGAATCAGGATCGATCGTGATGAGAATCCCCGCCTCGTTTGGCTTTTCCACGGGCACGTCCTCGAATGCCGCACGATTCAGAAGCCAGAATCCGAACTGCCGGATATTTGCAATTTCACCTAACGAGCCCGTATAAATCGCCACAAATAACTGTGGGAAACGATGGTTGATTTTTTCCATCGCGGTTTCCACGCGTTGCCGCTCGTGACGACGAAAAATTCCTGATGTGTCCGTTAAACCACGAATCCTCACCTCTTCTGCGCCGAAGTTTGCATCCGCATCCGCTACGGAGAACCCACAATGCGGGCATGACTCCGCAGCTCGGTGGATTCGTTGGACACAGCGCGGACATTTCATAAAAACAATATCCGATGTCCTACGGAAATTGCCGTATTCCGTCAAAGCGAATCCTTAGGAAAAGTTAAATAGGATCGCTCCAGATATTTCCTGGAACCGATTACATACTTTTCTGCCCAATTTTTCACCTTCGCCTGTTCATCCAGCGACATGGTCCGAACCACTTTCCCTGGCGATCCTAATACGAGTGATCCCGGCGGAATGATCGTTCCGCCCGTCACCAAGGCTCCCGCTCCGATGATCGACCGCTCGCCAATCACCGCACCGTCCAGCACGATCGCACCCATCCCGATCAGGACTTCATCCTTCACCGTGCACGCATGAAGAATCGCCGAGTGCCCCACCGTCACCAGCTCGCCCACGTAGCAGCCGTAATCATCGGCCAAGTGAATCACGACATTGTCCTGCACATTGGATCTCGGCCCGATCACGATTTCATGGATGTCACCGCGCAACGTCGCATGATACCAAATGCTCGTTTCCTCATGTAAAGTCACTCGCCCGATCACATCCGCACTTGCTGCGACGAACGCGCTCTCATGAATCGTCGGAGAAAAACCTGCAATCGTCTCAATAGCCATGGAGCGACGTTGATGAAGCTCGCGGCACTTCACAAGCAAGTTCATCCCATGATCGCACGGATAAATCGGCGCAACGTTTTAACAATCACCATGATCAACCCGACGGCAAGGCCGACCGTAAGTAATAAGGCCAGTAAGATGATGCCCAGAAAGATCCATAATGGCCACCAACGGCGGTCGAGCTTACCCAAGAAATCAACCGGCCTGTTTTTCCAAGGCAGGGGCCTTGACGCTCGTCCATCATTTTCAAATTTCTGAATCGGAGCGGCTCCATCAATTTCTACGATCTCGACTTCGATGGCTTGGGATGAATCTGACATGGATGGTTAAAATCAGTCGTTACACTCGGCGCAAATGGAGCGGAATCAACTCGTATTCAGGACTGTAGAAAAAACCTTTCGAATTCTAAAACCAAAAAACCCGGCTCGCTGTAAAGGCAAACCGGGTGGAAGGAAGAACTCAGATTACTTCGAGGAAGTCATCGGAGCGGATGGAGCCGAACGAGGCGCCGTATCTGGGCAGCATGAAGCAGCGAGAAATGAAGCTGCTGCTGCAAGGACGAGGAATTTAATGATTTTCATGATGTTGTTGTTGTTGGTTGGTTAGTGCTCGCCAAATACTCAATTCAAGCAACTTGGCGGCCAACGGATTAGCAGCTCTCACTGATGGATCAAGCTTAAGATTCTGCGAGTATTTCGTAAGTTGCCGCTTCCGTTAGCCGAGCCGCAATCGCGTGGGGGGAAATGCAATGATCGACAAGGTCAGCGACATCCTCGGCTGGGAGCGCAAGTACACCATCAAAGCTCTTAACGGCAAAGTCAGCCATGGCCCGCAGGCGAAAAAGCGCAGTTCCAAACCGATTTACAGCGACGAGGAAATCTCAGTCGTCATCGAGATTTGGAAAAGCAGCAACCGCCACAACGAGCCACGCTGCAAACACAAAGCACATATCATTTCGCTGAGGCTCCGGACCTCCGGTAAATCCACGTCCCTCCACCGCTCCGGGCTTGTTCAACTAAGGGTATAGACGAAAACTTCGTGCCTCAGCCTTCGCTACACCCTTTATTGTTCTGCTTCTTGTTAGTTTAAAATAGGTCTGAATGACTGCCAGTTCGACCGAGCCTCAAGGTGCCTGGTGTAATTTTGTAGATCAATATCCAATCGGGTTCTATG
>JANORE010000256.1:0-9671 GCA_031415155.1 Akkermansiaceae bacterium
TTCTGGCTGAGATTGGGGTTGGCGAGAGCGTTCAGTAAAATCCCGCGCGTCCGCGCTGTCATATTTCCAGCACACATGAGTAAATCCACATGGGCCACTAGAGCTTGTGGACTCTCTGCTAGGAGTAATAAATCACTATAATTAAGAGGAAATCTCCAATCGTAAGCAGCTCGGAATCCACTATGGATATAGTCCCAGAGAAGATTCGGAAATGAGACAGCAGAAAATGTATTGATGATTTGGAAACCCGGACTGACGAAGCCTGCGTTACGTATATCTCCCGGTGCTTGATAGACGGGAGTATAGAAATTGAAAACACTCGGTGAATTCATCGGCTCTTGGATGCTGGATGTATAGAAAGTATCTGTCCAATTCCACCAAACGAATTTAGGATGATCTTCCGCGAGATGGAAAATCCGCCCCAGATGCATCGTGCGAACTACTGGCTCACGAACCTTACCGAAGGATGGAGACAGCGGTGAATTACGCGCTTCCGCATCTAGTAGAATCGCTTTTACGACTGCCCCTAAATTTCCCCGCACTCCAGAGCCATCATTGACAAAAATGTCTTGGATGCGGCGGACGTAAGCAAGCGATGGATTATCAGTGACGAGAAACTGGATAAGCTGACGACAAATAAACGGCGGCGTATTTGGATGACGAAAAAGCGCATCCACTCCATCGCATATATCTTGCACCCCGTTAGTTTCAGAAGCTTCGCGGGCTGGAATTACGACTCCACGGGTCAGCTGTTTTCTCTCAAAATCATGCTTATCTGAGTGCATGACCATGGGCTGAAGATAGTGCTCGTCTGCCCAGCCTCCTCCACCCCAGCCGTAGGGCGCGGCATAGTATAGTCCGGTGAAAACACGGGCAAACTCGGTCACCGTGCCATTATCATAAGTCGGGATCGGTTGGCCTGAAGCGTCGAGTTTACGGCTCCCATCTGGATTCAGTTCCCATAGCCCGATAGTAAATAACTGCATGATTTCACGAGCATAGTTTTCATCGGGATAACGCGAAATCGACGGATTCGCCTTCTGATTTCCAACGTGGCTCAGATAGGTACCCATCGCAGGATGAAAGGTCACATCCCGCAACAAATCACCATAATTTCCTAACGCATGGCGAATGAGAGTGTCGTAATAATTTGCCATCGCCTCAGGCTTCTCTTCGAGGTTCGCATCGCGACGTGAGACGACAAGGATTTGAGAAAGAGCGAAGGCGACGCGCTGACGAAGTTGATCTTCACCACCGATGGCAGCGCGGGCGAAAGGCGTGGTGACATTATTACCGAAGACGAATTGATCGAGTTCATTGAAGTTATAGGTTGGATCAATTTTAGGCCCGGCACCATCAGCTTTAATCTCACGGATGTAGGGTTGTAAAAGTGATGGTGTCAGCGTGATTTGCCGATCAATCCAAGCCGCGTATCCTAAATCACGAACTTCTTCGATCGCCTGCGGAGTGGGGCCGAAGGACGATTGCATGAGAAAGCGAGAGGCGCTCACTGGAGAAGGTTTCGCCGATGATGAGCTACCTGGGATGCCGCCATTCGGGGCAGATCCTTGGAGGCGATCTAACAAGGTAACGGCATCTCCGGCGAGTGTTAGCCCGTTGGATTTGATGAGCGGCTGGCCAACAGAAGTTCCGCTAGAAATAGATGAAAAGAGCACGTTTTTTTCCACCCAATCCTCAACGCCATCGTTGTCGGTATCCATTGGCTGGACACCCGTACGGTAAAAACGCTGACTCGCTGCTGAAGGAAATACCGAGGGAATCGTCACTTGTTTGCGATCACCGATGACGCCAGCTGCCGGGAATCCACTGGCATTTTGCCAAGCATCGAGCGAATCACTGACTTCAACCCGACTGGCTTTATCCGGCAAATTCGTCCATGACAGCACGAAGCTATTCGCATCGCGCCAACCTTTGAGATTTAGATTCGACTGGGCGTCATCTGGATTTGTGCCTGCGGCGCTTTCCGCGATGTTACTCATCCCGTCACCATCATCATCGGCAGCTGACAATCGGTTTTTCCCGCCACTCCAGAGAACCCAAGAGTCAGACAATCCGTCGTTATTTAAATCATCAATTTTACCATTAAAATGAAACCATGCTGGGAAGCTGCCGGCGGCGAGCGGATTGTAGCCGTGAGTCACTTCTGCCCCATCATGGATGCCATCATCATCGCTATCTAGGTCGCGTGGATTGGTCCCGGCGAGAAATTCTCGTAAGTTAGAAAGTCCATCTATATCTGCATCTAGTGCAGCGTCCGCAGCGTTCGTGATATTTAGCGCATGAGTGGTTTCCCATGAATCTGGCATTCCGTCGCTATCATTATCTACTGAACCAAGCGCATTCGTGGTGATCCATGCCCGGACTCCAGTTTCCGATTGAATCTCAATCTGTCCGGCCTCGCCACGATTGTTTTTCCAAATGCTATTTCCAGCCACTAACGAGGAATCCGCAGCCACTCCCGTGTTATCAGAAAAAGTGGCAATTGTGACTGGCGAGCTCGGATTGGTGAGATCAGCGATGATGAAATTGATGGTCCAACTATTCACTGCTGGATTTGGCTGAGTCGCAGAAAATTCGAACCGCAGCGGTACCGAGTCATCGGCGGAGCCATAGCCACTAAAGCCGAATGCTTGCGTGCGATCTACCGGAGAGGCATTCCAATCGCTACTCCAAAATCCATTGGTGGGTTGCCCGCTGCGATGGAACGCACCCTCGATCACGCGGAACCGATGAACCAGCTTGCCATTGATATAGCGAATTCCCATGCCGATTTGCTTGTTCCATCCGCTTTGATCGATATCTGCGACCGCTTCAACCAACATGGTATCGTCCCCATTGATCGCGCCGAGCATCGATTGATCGTGATTCCATAAGATCCGTAAATGATCGATCCGCCAGCGCCAAGTGCGAGTCGTCGCATTCCATACCGGCACGGGTGGTGGAGTGCTGGTATTGGATAATGGATCGGAATGATAGGTTCGCTCAACAGCGTCGGTGAAACCATCATTATCACTATCCGGTAAAGTCGGCGATGATGGAAAGGGAGCGGCATTCACTTCATCGCCATCCGTAAGAGTATCGCCATCGCTATCTGGATTCAGAGGTGAAGTGCCGCGTGCTGCTTCGGCACCATCGAGGAGGCCATCATGATCGGTGTCGGCGAGACGAGGATTGGTGCCAGCGGTGATTTCTGCGATGTTGGTCATTCCATCCGTATCCGCATCTGCGCTGGCATCTGCCACGGCTGGATTGAAATGATTTTCAATCTCGACGAGATCTTTCATTCCATCGCCATCGGCATCGGTGCCACTACGGATGATTTGAATACCATGAATACCGACCGGTTGATTTTTAGTGGCTTCAAGGGTGATTGTCTGTGTTGTTCCTGTGAGATTTCGATAACGGATAAAATTCCCTGCTGTAGGGCTGGTGACGATGGTCGCAGTCACTTCTTTCCATCCCTGAAATGGCGGTGCAGAAGCAACCGTGAAGTAGCGATTCGTCCCTGCATCCGTGCCTCGCCGGACGAAGCCGACTCCACCTGGATATGCCCAACCCACATATATAATCACATCATAAGTCGAATAGGGAATCTCCGTTAGACTCACAGAAACCGGCGTATTAATACTCGCACTGCGTTGTGTTTGAATCATGCCATTGAGCAAGCGCTCATCGCTCGGTCCTCGGTGCAGTCCTTGACCCGCATGGTGATAAGACCATGAGGCAGCGGCCGTGGTGGTTACGCCTTGGTGATTTTTCAGTGCCGTTTTCGCTGCCGTGAGGACGGAGCCATCTGGCATCCAGCTTGGAAGGGAACTTGATGCATTCCAATTGGGCTGACGGAAATATCCAGCAGGCTCGCCTGCAGTGAGCAAGGTCGAGTCGATTTCTCCGCCGACGAATTGAAGGCTAATCGCTCCGGGAAATGGGAATGGAACAGAAGCAGCACTTGCCGGATTACTCCCTTGTTCGAGCTCGATGTTATCTGGGTAAGTATCGCTATCAGTATCTGCGAGAAGCGGATTTGTAGCGATTTCTTTCCCGTCGAAAATGCTATCACCATCGCTGTCGTTTTTTAAGGGATCCGTGGCGCGGACAAGCTCTTGTGAATCGGATAGATCGTCATTATCGGTATCCAAGTCCGTTGGATTCGTGCCCGCTTGGAACTCAGCGAGATTATTGAGTCCATCACCATCAGGGTCGAGCGAGGCATCTGAGGCATTTTCATCGCTGAAACCATAAGTTTCCTCGAACCAGAGTTTCATCCCATCGCCATCCGCATCGGCTAAGGCCGTGGTATTTACTTCTAATTTGAGGTAGTCGAAGTTGATGTAACCACCCGCACCACCGCCCGTGCGCTCGATTTGGAGAATATTTTCCCCCGTGACTGCGGAAACCGATGCGGCGGAAACGAGTAATACCAGCTTGATGTCAGCCGTGATGCTATTACGAACGGCGATCGTATTTCCGTTGAATTTCACCGTGATGTCATGCGTGGAAAAACCCGGAATCGAGCCGTTGACCCATGCTCCGCCCGCGAAAAGATCGACGGTGATCCTGAGCTGCGAAGCGGCAGAAGATTGCGATGCCGTCAGTGGAAAATGAATTCGCTTTCTCGGATCACCTGACGTCGTCGCTCGTTCAAATAACGAGATCGCTTCATCGACGGCGACGCTCCCGATGGGCGTCATATAATTTCCCGCAAAGTAGTAGTCATCATCCTTCACGTTGGCTGCACCCGGCGCGTTATTGGGGCTGAAACTCTCTTGAGAAAATGGGGCCGTATTATTGTCATCTGCGCCGAGCTGCCAAACCGGAGAAAATGGCACCGCCGAGGCCAGCACCATCAACGGTGAAGAAAGTCCAAGAGTGTAAATGACATGATGGAGCATAACAATTGACCACCTAGAATCGTTTTCGATAAATTCAATACACGAGTTTAAAAATTTCGCCTTGAATTTAACTCAACAATTTCATACCTATTTTTTGTCCGGGTTTTCACCTTCTATCCAACAACAGACCCCCAACTTGCATGTTTCAAAATCCCAACCTCTGCTCGGCGCGTCTCACAGGTATAGCGTCCTCCTTCGGAGTGATCGCCTTTAACTTGTTTCTCTTGCAGTCCGGCTCGGCGGCACTGGTGAATATTACTGGAACGGCTGCCACACCTGGGTCTGAAACCACTTCATTTGCAACGAGTGCTGGGACGACAACGGTGCTTGCTTCGACTTACCAAGGAGTCGATAACCTGACTTACTGAGGTGCCGTGGTGAACGGGGCCTTGATTCTCCCGTCAGGTGCGGGCGCAGGTTCCGGTTCCTTCCGGAGCTTATATCGACTGACTCAAGGCGGCGGCGGCGACGGAAACTTTGACGGCTACAACCGAGAATTACCCGCTAGTGCCACAACCAATTTCGATAGCAAGGTTCCCGGTGGATTTGATCCAATCCTCACGGTAGGTCAATTAGTCGCCAACAATGGTTACTATCAATTTTCCTTAGATATTAATGAACCCGGCGCGGGAGACCAGCGCTTCATGTCGATTGATGATGTTCAAATCTATGTGGGTGCCGCAGCCGAGCTTAGTCCTCTGCCTACCACCCTTAGCGGTCTCACTGGCATCAATAATCTGGGCACGAAAGTGTGGGATCTCCAGGCAAATAATACCACCGGTTCCCGAATGCAGATTTTATCTGAAGGAGTGGGTTCCGGCGTCGATAACGCCACTTTCCTCATCCCTATTTCGCTGTTCACTGGCTTTGCTACAGGTTCTAAAGTCTATATTTACAGCAAAATTGGCGGATTGGGTGCTCTTTCGACGGAGCCGGGATATGTATCGAACGACACTGGTAAAACCTTCACGGGTTTTAATGAGGATGCTGGAGGATTTGAGGAATGGGCCACACTCGGCGCAGGTTTGAACGCAGGCACCTTTGTCACTCCTGGAGTTCCTGAAACTTCGGCGCTGATTCCTCTCATGCTTTTGATAGGCGGAGCCACTCTTACTGCGAGATTCCGGCCTAAACCACAGCAATAAAGCGTTCGCCCTGTTCTTGTAGCAGGGCATCTCTAGGTTTCTTGTGATCCGTGAAATCGCGAATGCTGAGTCGAAATATTTATGGCGATACCAAGCCTATTGTTGAGGAATCGGAAATCCAAAATCATCATTGCTTGTTTGGCTCTGGTTATATCTGGATTTTGCTACAAACCACTCAAAAGAAAACTCTTTGCTTGGCGATTTGATCAGGCGATTCAGGAGGCAACCTCCGCAATTTCCAAACGAAATCGCCAGACCGCTCAACACCAATTTATCATCGCTTGGGAATTGTCTGAAAAATCCACCGAGCAACTCAGAAGTCTTTTTCACGTCGCCAAATACCTGAGTCATACCGAGCAGCAGAAAACCGCAGACTCGCTGCTCCAATCCAAGTCGATCACCCCCGCAGACTCGATTCTTGTATTAGAAAGTGCTTTAAAAAATGGCGATCTCTTCGGCTTCAAGAGCCTTTACACCAAAGTCCCAGAATCGATCCGCCAGATACCATCCGTCAGGCAAGCGTGGGTTCAATATTTGATCGCAAATTCCGAGTATTCAGCGGCAGTAAAAGAAGCACAAGATCTGGCAAGAGACTCCAGTGATCTAGAGAATCAGATCTTTCTCCTCGACATTATTTTATTAAATCACGAGCGGAATTCTGAGTCGGAAGTAAAGGCTGCGGTTTTGATGAAGCGATTAATTCTCTCAGAGAATCAAGAAATTGCGCTAAAAGCTTTTCGCCGAATGGCGCTGCTCAAAAAACCACTTTATTATTTCAACTCTCAAGAATTGAACCATTGGTTGAGCCAAAGAAGTGAAGACCTCATCAAAGAAAAGCTCTTTGTCCGCAGTCTCGAACTTGAAGAAGTATTTGATTCTGAACGTTCCGCTTTTCTGGATCGTGTGATTCAGGAATTTGTCGATAAGGATTTAGAAACCCTCTCAGGCTGGCTCATTCACAATCATGCCTTGGATAAAATTGCACAAATTCCTGAATCCAAGCGGAAGAGTAATCTCACGTCTTATCTCGCCTATCTTGAAGCACTCCTGCAAGAAGCAGATTACGAAGCGGCTGAGAAATGGATGGAGGAATCACCAAACGGAGCAGACATGGTCATGGCAGAGGCCATCCGGGCAGGAATTGCTTACAAACTGAAAAAGAATAGTAAAATTTTCTACCACAGTGACCGAGCATTTGCTCAAGCAAGTTTTGAAAACACCTACAAGGAATTCAAAACGATCTTGAACGTTGCCGAACGCTTTGGTGACAAGAAATCAGCACGTCGAGCGGCAGAAGCAATCAGCCATTTTTCTCCAATGCTTCTACCCGATGCCAAAGAGCTAGGATTTCTGGATCAATACTTGGGTAATGATGCTGAACTCATGCTGCAAATTTATGAGAAACTTTACGCAACCCGAAGCTCAGATGCTGATATTTCCCGTCAATACGCACTGCTATTAATCGTCAATAAACGCCATCCTGAACTGGTCACGCCCATCATAGAAGCATCACTACAAGCGAATCTCGATGATTCTAGCACCCTATGTATTAAGGCTCTCGACCAATGCGATGAAGATATCACCGCCGCTCTCGCCCTAGAAACTCTAAAAGCTGGCAATATCGATACGGAGAAATTGAGAGGAAATCATAATATCGCGATCTACAGCACCATTTTATGGAAAGCAGGTAAAGAAGTGGAAGCAAGAAGACTCGCGAGCCGTGCTGAATGGAATCTCGTCCCTGAATATCTGAGAAATTACCTGAAGCCTATGTGGAATGAAGATTTTCCTAAGATTGAGCCTGATCGGTAATCCCTCAGGACATCATCAAAAATCCTCTCTCTTGCTAGCGAAGCTTGTTGAGATTAAGGATTTGAAGTTGGATCGAGAATCACCTTCGTTTTCGCCCAGTCATCGCCTAATCGCCTTCCAGCCTCTGGCTTTCCTTCGCGAGTGATCAACACGATTAGTTCGGCAATAACTCCCAAACATGGAACCAGTAAAATGGCATTGCGGATCAGAGCGGGTGACCAATTTCCAGAAAGTGATTGGCCATCTGCGGTGACAGCTCTGATTTTCATGAGCTTTTTACCGATGCTTTGTCCTCCCAAAAACGGCAATGCGTCGCGGAGTAAGATATAACTCATCGCGACCAAGCCGCCGAGATTCTCGAGCTGACTGGGTAAAATCATAAATACCAAAGAAATAACCACACAAATCCCGAAGTCGATCACTGTAGCAATGAGACGAGGCGCTAAGGGAGCCATACTGGAAGGAGAAGCTACCTCTACCACAGGATTTTGTGAGTTCCTAGATGACGAAATTTTCTCTAAGGGCGAAGGAGACTGCGACGGTGGTGCAGAAAAATTCGGAGTAGAAATGGCTGGTTTTGGCAATTTCTCCGAATCTACCTGAGGTGTATCATTTGTTTCATCATTCATAACCTCGAAGACCTATCACATTCATTCCAGCGGCGTCGAGATTTAATCTCTATACTAGCTTTTAAGATCAGACGTCACTTCGCGGTGAAGTCTCTTGGAATGATTTGTTACTCGGTTCCGCAGGATTTTGAGTCGGTCTTTTTGCTGTGTTTAGGGGCGTAAAACAAGTCGTAAACGGCGATGGTGATTGTGATGGTGGCGAGGAAAAATCGGGAATCAGTATGCCCGCCTTCGGCATTTTTTTCGGATCTACCACGGGCGCTTTCTCTCCGTCGTTGTATGTAACCGTCATCATAATTAGGTATATTTCTAACACTGGAAATTGATCTGTCTAGATGTAATCTTTTTCAAACAGGGCACCTACGCGTGGTAGACCGATTTTTCATGAGAAGAAAATTCCATCTCACTTCTTTTTCCATCGATTCTGTTCAGAAGATTGACGGGTTGGCTTTCCCGTGCAGAATCCCGCCGCCGGGCGGGAAAACCGCATCGGTATTTCACCAAAAATACTGCCATGACTACCATCGCCATCAACGGATTCGGCCGCATCGGTCGCCTCGTCTTCCGTGCCCTCGTCGAACAGGGCCACCTCGGAACTACCTTCAATGTCGCCGCCGTCGGTGACATCGTTCCAGCGGATAACCTCGCCTACCTCTTAAAGTATGATTCCACTCAGGGTCGCTTCTCAGGCACGGTTTCCTCCAAGAAATCTTCCCCTGAGCTTGAAGAAGACGACATCATCGTCGTCAACGGCCACGAAATCAAAGTCGTTAGCGCACGTTCCCCTGAAGGTCTGCCATGGAAAGAACTCGGTGTGGACGTCGTCATCGAGTCCACTGGACTCTTCACTGAAGCGGACAAGGCCAAGGGCCACATCACCGCTGGTGCCAAGAAAGTCATCATTTCCGCACCTGCCAAGGGTGAGGACGCGACCTTCGTCGTCGGCGTCAATGACCAGCTTTACGATCCAGCGAAGCATCACATCATTTCCAATGCGAGCTGCACCACCAACTGCCTTGCACCGATTGTCCACGTTCTTCTCAAGGAAGGATTCGGCATCGCAGAAGGTCTCATGACCACCATCCACTCCTACACCGCTACCCAGAAAACAGTGGACGGTCCTTACAAGAAGGATTGGAAAGGCGGCCGCTCCGCTGCGATCAACATCATTC